>CAJOCS010000026.1 GCA_905233655.1 uncultured Bacteroidales bacterium
ACCGCTGTGGGCCATTTCCTTGAGGACCTCTGCCGCCTCGTCAATCTTGACGACGGTCTTGTGCAGGTCGATGATGTGGATACCGTTCCTCTCTACGAAGATATACGGGGCCATCTTGGGGTTCCACTTGCGGGCGAGGTGTCCGAAGTGAGTGCCTGCATCAAGCAATTCCTGAAAATTAGTTCTTGACATGGTTTGTAATTGTCTTTTTTAAAAGTCTCATTCTTCAATCCGGAGTAGCAGTCTTGGACCGGTCTCCGAAATTTTTTCGCAGCGTGGCAATCCGTTTTGCAGCCCGGGAGGATTCGCATCCTCACCTGGATCTCAGGATTTAAACAACCTGCGCTGTGCAAAAAGGCGTAAAATCCAACAAGTGCCGAAGATTAACGCTTGCTGAACTGGAAGCGACGACGTGCGCCAGGCTGACCGGGTTTCTTGCGCTCGACCTCACGGGCATCGCGAGTGAGGAAGCCGGCGGCCTTCAGAGCAGGACGGTATGCCTCTTTATCAACCTCGCAAAGAGCGCGGGAGATACCAAGACGAACGGCCTCTGCCTGACCTTTGATGCCGCCACCGACAAGGGTGACCTTGATGTCAAACTGACCTGCAGTGCCGGTGACCTCGAAGGGCTGGTTCACGATGTACTGGAGGGTTCCCTCCTTGAAGTACTCTTCCATGGGGCGGTCGTTGATGACGATCTTGCCCGTGCCGGCGACTACATAAACACGAGCGACAGCTGATTTACGTCTTCCAAGGGCGTGTTTCTGTTCCATGTGCTCTGTTTAGATTTCGTTTAACTTAATGGGTTTGGGATTCTGTGCCTGGTGAGGGTGCTCGGGACCTGCATAAACGTAGAGGTTGTTGATGAGCTTGTCACCAAGACGTGTTTTGGGGAGCATTCCGCGGACGGACCTCCTGATGAGTTCGGCGGGCCTGGTGGCGAGGATCTCCTTGGGGGTGGTGAAGCGCTGTCCGCCCGGATATCCGGTGTAACGGACATAGACGCGATCGGTCATCTTCTTGCCGGTGAGACGAATCTTCTCGGCATTCACGACGATCACGTTGTCACCACAGTCCACATGGGGGGTGTAACCGGCTTTGTTCTTGCCGCGGAGCACGAGAGCAACGCGGGAAGCCAGACGACCCAGGATGAGGTCCGTAGCATCAATGACCAGCCACTCTTTGTTCACAGTAGCCTTGTTCAAGGAAACTGTTTTGTAGCTAAGTGTGTCCACTGTCTTGACTATTAATGGTTTAACATATAAATTGCGATCCCCCTTCACTGAGAGGGACCGCAAAGATAGGAATTATTTGGCAAAAAACCAAATCAGAACACGTGCTCTGAGGTGAGATGTGCATACTCTCCGGTGAACTTCTTGTTTTCGTCGAAACCGAAGACATAGCCCTGTGCACGGCCGTAGTTCTCCGGCCAGAGGAGTTCCACCATGTCCGGGATCTTGTTCGACACGGCATTCACCAGATAGGACTCGTCCACGTTCACGCAGAAGTACTCATAGGCGTGACGGATGTTCACGGGCTCATAGCGGATATCCTCGGGAGCGCCCATGAAGTCTTCGCCTTCCATAATATACTTTATAAGGTGATACTTTGCGGTGCAGGAGTTGATGTCGAAGCTCCACCAGCCGCCGTGGTCGGTATAAGCCATGGCCCAGTCGGCGCTGCGGTCGATGAAGGTCTCGCCGTCCCAGCCTTCCGAAGGCTGTTCGGGTTCAGGGACAGTCACCTTGCAGCCAGCGCTCAGGCTGCCCTGCTTCACTGTAATCACAGCCTCACCGGCCGAAAGGGCCTTTACGATGCCATTGTTCACGCTAGCCACTTCCGGAGCCGAACTGCTCCACTCGAAAGCGGGAGAGTCGGTAGTGTTTGCAGGCTCAAGGGTAGCCTTGAGAGTCTCAGTATCGTTAATCTCCAGAGTGAGTTCGGTACGGTTCAGTTTAACTCCCGTAGCGGGAACTGTCTGTTCTACGGGCTGTTCCGGTTCCTTCTGCTCGTCAGGGTCCTTCACGTCATTGTCCTTGCCGCATGCCCACACGAGGGCCGATGCTGCCATTATAATGCAAAAAAGCCTTTTCATGATGCTCTGTTTAGTGTTTAATCGTTTAAGCACCGCAAAGGTAGCAATTCTTTTCAACAAAACAACAATCCCTGCCCGGAAATGGGGACAGGGATTGTAAAAATGTATATATTCTCAGGCGGATTTCCGCCATATTGAATTACTGGAGGGTAACCTCGGTATAACCTGCGAAGTAGTAGTCGTAGCTGGCGCCGACCTTGATGGTGGCACCTGCGGTGAGACCGAGCTTCGACTTCGGGATGCTGAGCTCCACATATGCATTGGAAGAATCGGAGGAAGCATCCTCGGTTCCGGGAACAGCATAGCAGATTACAACGTCGTTGAAGGTGTCGCCGGAGGTGGAAACAACCTCGCCGATACCGTTGCCGGTAGCTGCTGCGGTGTTTGAATCGGTGAACGGGACAAGACCCCTTGCGATGGCCTCGCAGCCCTTCATATTGTTGTTGTCGGTGAGGGAACCGGTAGTGTCGTCGCCGTCGATGTTGAAGCCGATGACGAGCTTCTTGCTGCTTGCGCACCTGTTCTTTCTCATAGCGAAGTAGAAGTAGACGTTACTTGCATCCTGGAGGAACTTCCACTCCCTGATTCTGGAGGTGGCGCTGGAAGGAATAGCTGTCACGCTGGCCCACTCGGAGAGGTCGCCGTCGATGGTGGCTGCTGCTGCAACGCCGGTCTCCACGAGGGTGATGTCCTTGATGTAGACAAACATCCACTCGGGGTTGGTACCGAAGTCGAACACAAGGATGATGTTGTCGCATGCTACACCTGCGATTTCGTCGATGGTAACCACGGTTTCCTTACCGGCCTGGAGAGCGATTTCACCGGGCTCGTTGATGGTGGCGCCTTCATACTTGGGACCGTTGCCGGCATTGAACTGGGAGAGCTTGAAGAAGCAGGTCATGTCCTTGGTTGCACCGAGGGTGACGCTGAACTTGTACTTCTTGTCTGCGCTCAGAGCTACGCTCTTGCCGTTGGGATAGATGAAGAACTGGTTCTGCCAGCGCTGGGTGGTACCGTTTTCATAGTAGATACGGTAGGTAGACTGCTTCTTGGTGAGGTTCTCGGGATTTGCGGTCTCGGTGTCCGTACCGTTCCAGTCTGCACCGGAGCAACTGTAGATGAAGTACTTGGTTGCATTTGCATCGTCAACGGGCTTCCAGAGGTTTGCAGCATCGGAGTAAGCTTCGCTGGGAGTGTAGCTCCAGTTGTCGTCGGGCTTGCGGAAGCTGGCGATATCCGAAGGAAGTTCAGCACCTGCAGTGAGAATCACGATAGCATCCTTTGCCTCGAAGTAGTAAACGTCATAGTAACCAGCGGCAGTAACCTTGAGGTTGTCGCCTCCGGGGATGGCCTCGAAAGGAGTGCCCACGACGAAAGCACCGCCACGGTTAACATCCCAGTCCTTGTTCTTGCGGAGTTTGAACTCCTCGTCCTTGGCCAGAGGGAGGCCGAGCATTACGAATGCTCCGTCCTTCTCGTCCATGACGAAGTCCTGATCCCAGTTGGAGCCGTGGAGGGATCCGATGATGGACCATTCGGAGGAACCGCCACCAAATACGTGAATGTTGGCTGCAGCTGCGATTCTGCCGCTCTTTACGGAGACGACTGCATCACCTGCACCTACTGCGGTAACGACGCTGTCCTTAACTGTGACAACGCTGTCTGCGGAGCTGGTCCACTGGAGATTTCCCATCTTGTCCTCGGGAACCGCCTTGACAGTAAGAGTGGCTTCTTCACCTACGTAGAGGTCCACTGCGTCAGGGGTGACCGTCAGTTTGAGAAGTCCGCCGTAATCCACATCGACATTGTTCTTATCACAAGAAACAAACGCCGATGAAGCGATGGCGACAGTCGAAAGAATAGTTAAAAGTTTCTTCATAAGCTTATAGTTTTTTTTGGTTGTAATCCCATTTAGCTATTTTAGCAACTGCAAATGTAAAAAAAAAATCTCTAAAATACCAAATTATCAGGAGATAAATTCGTAAACTGAAGCCGCTTCCGGGGCTTCCCCACCCCAGCGTTCCGCCACATAATCCAGCGTTGAGAGTATTTCTTCGGGGTCCATGCTGGTGACAAGACGGATGCGCGTGGACTTGAAATCGCGAAGGCCCTTGAAATAGCAGCTCAGGTGCCGCCGCATCTCGTAAATCCCCGTAACCGGGCCTTTATACTTGAGTGACAGTTCGAAATGGCGTTTTGCAAGCGCCACCCTGTCGCTGACGCTCATGGGCGGAAGTTCCTCCCCGGTGTCCAGGAAATGCCTTATCTCAGTGAATATCCAGGGATGGCCGAAGCTGGCGCGCCCCACCATGATGCCGTCAACTCCGTAGCGCTCAAAAGCCTCCAGCGCCTTTGCGGGGCTGTTTATGTCGCCGTTGCCGATTATGGGAATGCACATTCGGGGGTTGTTCTTCACCTCCCCGATAAGAGTCCAGTCGGCCTCTCCTTTGTACATCTGGCAGCGCGTCCGGCCATGAATCGTAAGGGCCGATATCCCGCAGTCCTGCAGCCTCTCGGCAAGCTCCACGATTATCTTCGAGCCCTCGTCCCAGCCGAGGCGGGTTTTCACCGTCACAGGGCAGTCCACGGCCTCCACGATGGCCTTGGTTATGGCCACCATCTTGTCCGGCTCCCGCATCATCCCGCTTCCGGCACCGCGGCCGGCGATTTTTGAGACCGGACAGCCGAAATTTATGTCCACCACATCGGCCCCGTGGCCTCCGGCAAGCTCCTTCGCGTGCGAGGCCATCACGGCTGCCTTCACCATGGCTTCCGGAATGTTGCCGTAGATCTGAACCGCCACGGGCGCCTCCTCCTCGAGGGTGTGCATCTTAGCGATGGTCTTGTCCACGTCCCTCACCAGCCCGTCCGAAGAGACGAACTCGGTGGTTACCATGGCGGCGCCGGCCTCACGGCAGAGGATGCGGAAACTTCTGTCCGTCACATCCTCCATCGGGGCCAGCGTAACAGGCCTGTAACCCAGGTCTATGCTTCCTATTTTCAAGGCTACATCCTTTCGGGAAGGGTGATTCCCAGAATTCCCATCGCGCTGCGCAGAGTGCGGGCAATCACCGCAATGAGCTCCAGACGGTAGCGGAGAAGCCTGTCGTCGGCCTCCTTGAGGATGGGAGTGTCGTGGTAGTACTGGTTGAATTCCTTTGCCAGTTCATAGCAGTAATTCGCCACCACGGCGGGGCTCAGGGCCGCTCCGGCCTCGGCCACCTTCAGCGGGTAGAGCGAGAGGAGCTGCACCAGGCGAATCTCCTTTGCCGAGGGTTCCGTGTCCGGAGCCACGTCGGCGGGGCCGAAAGGCACCCCCGCTTTCCGCAGGATGGAACAGATGCGCGCATGGGTGTACTGTATGAACGGACCAGTATTGCCGTTGAAATCGATGGACTCTTCGGGGTTGAAGAGCATCGTCTTCTTCGGGTCTACCTTTATGATGAAATACTTCAGGGCGCCGAGGCCTATCTGGCGGCAGAGTTTTTCCTTCTCCGCCTCCGAAAGATCCTCGAGCTTGCCGCTCTCCTCTGAGGTGCGGCGGGCTTCCTGGTACATTTTCTCGATTAGGTCGTCGGCGTCGACTACGGTTCCCTCGCGGGATTTCATCTTGCCGTTGGGAAGCTCCACCATGCCGTAGGAAAGGTGGTAGATGCGGTCGGCCCACTCGAATCCGAGCTTTTTGAGGATGAGCTTCAGCACCTGGAAGTGGTAGTCCTGCTCATTGCCCACCACATAGACGTGGGAGTTCAGGTTATAGGTGCTGAAACGCCTTTCGGCGGTGCCGAGATCCTGGGTTATGTAGACGGAGGTGCCGTCGCCGCGGAGCACGAGCTTGCGGTCGAGCCCGTCGGCGGTGAGGTCGCACCAGACGCTGCCGTCGGCCTCCTTTTCGAAGACGCCGCTTTCGAGGCCCTTCTGAACGAGTTCCTTGCCGAGAAGGTAGGTTTCGCTCTCATGGTCCACCTGGTCGAAGGTGATGCCCAGGGCGGCATAGGTCTCGTCGAAACCTTCGTACACCCATCCGTTCATCATCTTCCAGAGCTCGCGCACCTGAGGGTCCTCCTGCTCCCACTTGAGAAGCATTTCGTGGGCCTCCCTGAGCGACGGGGCGTTCTTCTTGGCCTCTTCCTCGCTCATTCCGCCGGCCATGAGTTCCTTCACCTGCTCTTTGTAGAGCTTGTCGAAGGCCACGTAGCAGTCGCCCACCAGATGGTCGCCCTTGATTCCGGTGTTGGAAGGGGTCTTGCCCTGGAAGAACTTCTCCCAGGCCAGCATCGACTTGCAGATATGGACTCCGCGGTCGTTGACTATGGTGGATTTGATTACCTCGTTGCCGCAGGCCTTCAGCAGACGCGAAACGCTGTCTCCGAGGAGGTTGTTGCGGATGTGGCCGAGGTGAAGGGGCTTGTTGGTGTTGGGGGAGGAAAATTCCACCATCACGCGGCGCCCGGTAGCGGGAAGCTGGCCGAAGCTGTCGTCGGAGGCGATTGCGCCAAGGACATCGTTCCAGTAGACGCTGGAGAAAGACAGGTTCAGGAAACCCTTCACGCTGTTGAAGGAAGCAATCTCCGGAACATTCTCCAGAAGCCATGCGCCGATTGCGTTTCCGGTTGCATCCGGAGCGGCGTGGCTGATCTTCAGCAGGGGGAAGGTAACCAGGGTATAGTCGCCCTCGAACTCCTTGCGGGTAACTCCTACCTGCAACGAGCTCTCAGGGACATCCACACCGTACAGCGCCTTTACCGCCAGGGCCGATTTGGCCTGAATGAAAGACTCTGCACTCATCATCCCAGATAGCTTTTCAGAATCTTGGAACGGGAAGGGCTCTTGAGACGGCGGATAGCCTTCTCCTTGATTTGACGCACACGCTCACGGGTGAGGCCGAAACGCTCTCCAATCTCTTCGAGAGTCATTTCCTGGCAGCCGATTCCGAAGAAAGACTTGATGATTTCCCTCTCGCGGTCGGTAAGGGTGGAGAGGGCGCGCTCGATTTCGGTATTGAGGCTCTCGTTCACCAGACCCTTGTCGGCGGAAGGAGAATCGTCGTTGGGAAGCACGTCCAGAAGGCTGTTGTCCTCGCCTTCCACGAAGGGAGCGTCCACGCTGATGTGGCGGCCGCTAACCCTCAGGGTATCCGAAATCTTGTCCTTGGGGACGTCTATCATCTCGGAGAGCTCCTCGCTTGAAGGCTGACGCTCGTTCTCCTGCTCGAACTTCGAAAGGGCCTTGTTGATTTTGTTCAGCGAGCCCACCTGGTTCAGGGGCAGACGGACGATTCGGCTCTGTTCGGCGAGGGCCTGCAGGATGCTCTGGCGAATCCACCACACGGCGTAGGAGATGAATTTGAAGCCGCGGGTCTCGTCGAATTTCTCGGCGGCCTTGATAAGGCCCAGATTGCCTTCGTTAATGAGGTCCGGAAGGCTCAGGCCCTGGTTCTGGTACTGTTTTGCCACGGAAACCACGAACCTCAGGTTGGCCCTTGTGAGTTTTTCCAGAGCCACCTGGTCGCCCTTGCGGATTCGCTGCGCGAGTTCAACTTCCTCTTCCGGAGTCACCAGCTCCTCGCGTCCGATTTCCTGAAGGTATTTGTCCAGGGATGCGCTCTCACGGTTGGTGATAGACTTGGTAATCTTTAATTGTCTCATATCTTTCTGTTACGGTAGTCAGCCTCATTTGCCGAATCCCACATAGAAAGTTTTGCCATTGGCATCGATTCCTTCCAGATAGACAGAGCGGCCAGCACGCCTTGCCCGGGACACGACATCTTCGGGTCTTGACACGGAAGCATCGTTCACATAGACGATAATGCCACCGACGGGAGCACCTGCCTCAGCCATTTTTCCTTCTCCCACAGCCACGATTTCAACTCCGGAGCGGAGCCCGAGTTCTCTCAGGCGGTCCGGGCTTGCGCTACGCAGCCTGGCGCCGTAGAACTCGGTCGTACCCTCGATGGGCGCGGCGCTTCCGGTAGGCGATGCAGCCTGGAACGTTACTGTAACGGTCTGCTGCTCACCGTCGCGGATGAAGGTAATCTGAGCCTGGTCTCCCGGGTGGTATGCGCTCACCCTTGCCTGAACCGAGGCGGCGTCCGTGACGGCCACAGAGTCGATGGCAATTATCACGTCGTTCTGTCTCAGGCCGGCCTGGTCGGCGGCGCTTCCGGGCAAAACCTCGTTAATAAATACGCCGGAAACGGAAGAAAGTTTCATTTCCTGGGCAATTTTGCGGTCTACCGTACCCATGGTAATGCCGAGAAGGGCGCGCTGAACCGTGCCGAAATCCATCAGGTCTTCGGCCACCCTCTTTACCATATTCACCGGGATTGCGAAGGAATATCCTGTATAAGAACCTGTCTGAGAAACGATTGCCGTATTTATGCCGACCAGCTCTCCCCTCTTGTTCACCAGGGCGCCGCCGGAATTGCCGGGATTCACGGCCGCGTCGGTCTGGATGAACGACTCAATCTTGAATTCACCGTCGTTGCCGCCGGGGATGGATCGGCCTTTCGCCGACACGATTCCGGCCGTGATGGTGGAGCGCAGGGTAAGCGGCGAGCCAATCGCAAGCACCCATTCGCCCAGACGCAGGGCGTCGCTGTCGCCCATCTCGATTGTGGGAAGGCCGGTGGCGTCCACCTTGATTATTGCGACGTCCGTAACGGGGTCGGTTCCCACCACTGTGGCGTCGTACTGCTGGTTGTCGTTAAGGGTGACGCTTATGCTGCTGGCATTCTCCACCACGTGGTTGTTAGTGACGATATAGCCGTCCTGGCGGATTATCACTCCGGAACCGCTGGCACGCACGTCACGCGACTGGGGAACCGAGTTCTGCTCGCCGAAGAAAAAACGGAAGAAAGGGTCTATATTCTGGTACTGGGAGCGCCCCTGAGTGGTCACTTCGACGTAGACCACCGCATCCACGGCGCTCTCGGCCGCATAGGTGAAGTCGGGATAGTCCGAGTCTGCCAAATTGACAGTACGGGTTTCAACCACACGACCGCTGCTGTCGCGCACTACCGCCGAGCCCTCGTTCCGGGCAGCCAGCTTAACTACACCATAAGCTGCAAGGCCTCCGGCAATCACGGAGACCAGCACATTCAAGAAAGTGTTTTTCATATTACATCGTTCATTCTGCGCCTTTCTTTTTCTCAAATCCTATGCCATTTGCAAGATTTTTCTTATATTTGTCAGTTGACAAAAAGAAGTAAAGAAAAAACTGCATATTATGAAACTAACCATTTCCAGCACAGACCTTCTGAAAGCCCTTTCAGACGTTTCCAAGGCCATTCCTTCCAAGTCCCCCCTCCCCATTCTGGAGAATTTCCTCTTCTCCCTCAAGGACGGAATCCTGGAAATAACCGCATCGGATTCCGAGCTCACGCTCCGCACCCGCATTCAGGCCGATGCCTCTGAAGACGGCGCAATCGCAGTTCCCGCCCGTCACATGACGGACCTGCTGAAAGAACTCCCGGACCAGCCCGTCAGGCTCAGCACCGTCTCGGACAGTTCCTTCGAATGCGCATGGGCAAGCGGTAACTCCGTTCTCCCCTTCTTCCCCGCCGACGACTATCCCGAAATAAAGACCACCGGCGACGACGCCCTTCACGTGGAATTCCCCGCCGAAACGCTCGTGGAAGGCATTCAGGGCACGGTCTATGCCACCGCAGACGACGAAATCCGTCCGGCCATGAACGGTATCTTCTTCGACATCGAGCCGGAGAGCACCACCCTCGTGGCCTCGGATTCCCACAAGCTCATCTGCTACGCCACCAAGGACGTGAAGGCCTCCGAGAAGGCTTCCTTCATCCTGCACAAGAAACCCGCGTCGGTGCTGCGTTCCATCATCGGCAAGGACATCGAGAACGTGTCCGTGGACTTCGACGGTTCGTCGGCCCAGTTCCAGTTCGGCAACACCACCATGATCTGCCGCCTGGTTGTGGGCAAGTACCCCAAGTACCGTGACGTCATCCCCCAGAACAACTCCAACATCCTGAAAATCGACCGTCAGCTCCTGCTGAACACCGTGAAGCGTGTGGCCGTGTGCGCCAACAAGGCCTCCAACCATATCAAGTTCACCCTGAATCCCGGTCAGCTGGAGGTTTCCGCACAGGATCTGGGCTTCGCCCTCGCCGCCTATGAGAAAGTGGCCTGCGACTATGCCGGAGACGCCCTCACCATCGGCTTCAAGTCCACCTTCCTCACCGAGATTCTCGCGAACATGGGCTGCAACACCGTGGTCATCAAGTTTGCCGACGCCCGCCGCGCCGCCCTCATCCTCCCCTCCGAGGAAGAGGCCGCTACGGAGAAGGTCTGCGGCATCCTTATGCCTATAATGATTCAATAAGCACATCCGATGGAATTGAATCTGCAGAGGCCCCTGCTGTTCTTCGACATAGAGAGCACGGGCTTGAATATCGCATCCGACTGTATAGCCGAACTCAGTTTCGTCAAAGTGTTTCCCGGCGGCGAAAAGCGCGTAAAGACCTGGCGTTTCAAGCCCTGGGACTATGCCCTCGGCAGGCAGTACCCCATGAACCCGCAGGCCTCGGCCGTGAACGGAATCTCCGACGAAGACCTCAAGGACTGCCCCCGCTTCGCCGACAAGGTGGACGAAGTCATCGAATGGCTTGCCGACGCGGACCTCGCCGGCTTCAACTCCACCAAGTTCGACCTTCCCATGCTCGCGGAAGAAATTGAACGCGTGAGGGTTAACCTCCACCGCAACTTCGAGATAAACCTCCACGACAAACTCATGGTGGACGTGCAGAACATCTACCATTTCATGGAGCCGCGCAACCTCAAGGCCGCCTACCGCTTCTACTGCGGCGGCGAAGATTTCGAAAATGCCCATACCGCCGAGGCCGACACCATTGCCACATACGAGGTGCTCAAGGGCCAGCTCGAAATGTACGGCGACAAGCTGAAGAACAGCGTGGAGTCGCTTTCCGGAGTGGGCGGACGCCCCCGCACCGTGGACTATGCCGGCCGCCTTTACCTCAACGACGAGGGCGAGGCAATAATAAGCTTTGGCAAGCACAAGGGCAAGACCGCCCGCGAGGTTTGGCAGACTGAACCCTCCTACTACAGCTGGATTGAAGGCGGAGACTTCACCCTGGACACAAAACGCCAGTTCGCACGCCTCAAACAGCAGTTCCAGAAAGAGCGTGCCGAGGCTCTCAACCGCCCCGCCACTTCGGGAGAGCTCGAATCCCTTGCATCCCACTTCAACACCGGAAAACTGTTCTGAGCAGTATCCCCGGGAACATAGGAGACAAAAAAGGCTGGCCCGAAGGTCAGCCTTTATTCGTGATGCGGGAAAGCACTAGGCCTTTCCGTTGGAGCCGAGCACATTGATAATCTTGTGCATGTAGAGTTTCTTCATCTCGTCACGGGCGGGGCCCAGGTACTTGCGAGGGTCGAACTCACCGGGCTTGTCGTGGAAGACCTTGCGCACGGCGGCGGTCATCGCGAGACGGCTGTCGGAGTCGATGTTGATCTTGCACACAGCGCTCTTGGAGGCTTCGCGGAGCTGCTCCTCGGGAATACCTACTGCATCCGGAAGCTTGCCACCGTATTCGTTGATTATGTCTACATACTCCTGAGGCACGGAAGAAGAGCCGTGGAGAACGATGGGGAAGCCGGGGAGCTTCTTCTCAATCTCGTGGAGAACGTCGAAAGCGAGCGGCGGGGGAACCAGACGGCCGGTCTTCGGGTCGCGGGTGCACTGCTCCGGGGTGAACTTGTAGGCGCCGTGGGAGGTGCCGATGGAGATGGCGAGGGAGTCGCAGCCGGTGCGGGTGGCGAAGTCGATGACCTCTTCCGGCTTGGTGTAATGGGATTCCGCGGCGGAAACCTCATCCTCGACACCGGCGAGCACGCCGAGTTCGGCCTCGACGGTCACGTCGTACTGGTGGGCGTACTCGACCACCTTCTTGGTGAGGGCGATGTTCTCCTCGTAAGGGAGGGAGGAGGCGTCGATCATC
>CAJOCS010000027.1:0-11610 GCA_905233655.1 uncultured Bacteroidales bacterium
TCCAGTTTCGCAAGACCGCCGAACATGTCCTTGAACATGCGGGAAGCCGCACCTGAAGCGGGAACGAACTTGCTCTTGCCGGCAATCCGGGCGGTTTCGTAGGTGTGCACCGCTTCCTTGACTTCGTCTTTTCCAAGAACCCTTATTCCCCTTTCAGGGGTTGCGGGTCCAACGATTTTCATCCATGGAAAGCCTGTCCTGAAATGCTCAATCTGCTCTTTTACGAGGCGGACGTCGGCGCCGCGCGCTTCGATTTGCTGAATGTCTTTCTGGTTGAACATAGGTTTAGTCTGTTATGTGGAATTCTCTTCTGTATGTGTATTCGCTCCTGAGTTGCTCGAAGGAGCCGGGGTTGCTGCGGAACAGGAAATCGTCCGTGAAAATGGGGTAATTGTACTGCATCATGGACGCGATTTCACCCTGGGATTTACCCGCGACGCTCACATCGAGCGGCCTAAGGGCTTCGTTTTCCGTCTCCGGATAGAAGTCGTAGAGCGCCTCCCAGCCAAAGTGGTGCGCCAGGGCACGGACGGCCATGGCACTTCCCTTCTGCTTGCCCTGGTAGGAATAGCCGGCTATATGCGGGGTGGCAACATCGCAGAGGTCCAGAAGGAGCGGGTTCACGTTGGGCTCGTTGCACCAGGTGTCGAGCACGAGGGCCCCGAGTTTCGGACGCGCATGGATCAGGGCCGGTTCATCCACTATTTCTCCCCTTGCTGCATTTATGAATATGGCTCCGTCCTTCATCCGGGCGAAGAAGTCGTCGTTGCACATTCCCTTGGTGCCGGCATCCAGGGGGACATGCATGGTGACAACATTTGATTCCTCCAGCAGCTCCTCCAGTGAGCAGAAACCGGCGGGACCTTCCGCGGCGGCGCGGGGAGGGTCGCAGCGCAAAACGTTGAAACCGAGTTTCAGCGCGCTCTCTTCAACGAGTTTTCCAACATGACCCACACCCACAATGCCGATGGTGGCACCTTCGAGGCGTATCGCGCGCCTCGACGCTGTGCCGTAGAGGGCGGAGAAAACGTAATTCTCCACGCCGCTGGCGTTGCAGCCTTCGGCGTTGTAGACACTTATCCCGTTGTGGGCGCACCAGTCCATGTCGATATGGTCGGTGCCGATGGTGGCGCTGGAAATAACCCTTACGCGCGTCCCGGAGAGGGTGTCGGCATTGCAGCGGGTTCTGGTTCGGATGACTATTGCGTCGGCATCGAGCATGGCCTCGCGGGTGATATCCTTAATGTCGAGATACTCTACCTCGGCATAAGGTTCGAGCACTCCTTTGAGGAAAGGGATATTCGTATCGGCAATAATCTTCATATCCACAAATGTAGTCATTTTTTTATTATATTTGCAAAGAAAAGAGACTTGATATGAAAATCCCCGCCTGGAAAGAAATAAAGGAGCGCATACGCAGTTACGGCAGCCTTCGCGACCAGATAGACACCGACGACGCCGAAGCCCGTATCCGGAATTCGATATGGTTCCGCGGGCCGAATGTCTACATCCTTGCATTCTCGATTATAATTGCCTCCGTGGGCCTGAACGTAAACTCCACTGCGGTCATCATCGGCGCCATGCTAATCTCGCCCCTGATGGGGCCTATCATCGGCATGGGCCTGTCGCTCGGAATCAACGATACGGACCTGCTGCTCACCAGTTTGAAAAACCTCCTGGTGATGATGGCCATTTCGCTTGTGGCCTCGTCGCTTTTCTTCGCCCTCAGCCCCCTCTCACTGCTTAATCCAACCGAGCTGGAGGCGAGGACGAGCCCCACAATCTACGACGTCCTGATTGCCTTTTTCGGCGGTCTTGCCGGCATCCTTGAGAACAGCCGCAAGGAGCGCGGAACGGTACTCTCGGGAGTGCAACCGCCCTCATGCCGCCGCTCTGCACCGCGGGATACGGAATCGCGAACTGGAACGCCCATTTCTTCTTCGGCGCCATGTATCTGTTCGTAATCAACGGAGTATTCATTATCCTCGCCACCTATCTCGCGGTGAAATACCTGAGGTTCAAGCCGGTGAGCCTTCACAGCACCCTTCCCACCGGCCGCCGGAGCCTTATCTCCGTTCTCATCTTCATAGTGATTGCGCCCAGCATCTGGACAGCCGTCAAGCTTGTGGGCGAGAACAATTTCGAGCGCAAGGTGATCGCCCTTGTGGAAGAGAACCGCCTGGTGGACAATTCCTACATCTACGACTACCGTATCCAGGGCCGTCACGTGGAGCTTTTCTTTACCGGAGAGCCCTTGGACGAAGCGCAACAGCAGGAATTCCTCGCAACCGCCGCCAATTATGGAATAGACCCTTCCAGGCTGAGCCTGAGGGTGCATTCAATAGGAATCAGCCAGAGTGACATGAACCGGATAATCCAGGAAATCTACGACGACACCGAGATGAAAATGCTGGACAAGGACATGCGCCTTGAGCTGCTTCAGGAGCGTCTGGACTCGCTGGAAGCCCGGCTTGACAGTCTCTCTCTTAAAAATCAATAGTAAATACATCTCTATTTACAAAAATTATTCGTATATTGTGGGCTGATTTGAATAAATGTTTAATTAACCACAATACTTCATCTGTACACAACAATGAAAATAACCTCAGCCGATGCCCTTGAAGGCATAAGACGGGAAGCTGTCAAAGCATTGTCCGTCAGGGAGCAGAGCAATGCGTCCACCTCGGAGGAAGCCGCAGGACTGGACAAAGGAACCACCCACATGCAGATTCTCTGCTGCGGCGGTACTGGTTGCAAAGCCTCCGAAAGCGCAAAGATCGTTGAGAATTTCCGCACCTCTCTCGCCGAGCACGGCATTGCGGACAAGGTGGAAGTAATTGTCCCCGGATGCTTCGGCTTCTGCGAAAAAGGCCCCATCGTGAAGATAGTGCCGGACAACACTTTCTACACTTCAGTCCGTCCGGACGACGTGGAAGAGATTGTCACCAGCCACATCATTGGCGGAAACAAGGTAGAGAGGCTCCTCTACACCGATCCCGGCAGCGGACAGCACATCAGCGACTCCAAGCACATGAATTTCTACCGCAAGCAGATGCGTATCGCTCTGCGAAACTGCGGTTTCATCGATCCGGAAAACATCCTGGAATATATCGCCCGCGACGGCTACAAGGCCCTTGCCGACAGCCTCAAGCGTGACAGTCTCGAGGTGCTTGCCGACATCAAGGCCTCGGGCCTTCGCGGCCGCGGCGGCGCAGGTTTCCCCACCGGCGTAAAATGGGAAATCGCCCGCAAGTTCAACGCTCCGGACAAATACGTGGTATGTAATGCCGACGAAGGCGACCCCGGTGCATTCATGGACCGTTCCATCATGGAAGGAGACCCGAACTCCGTAATCGAAGCCATGATGATCTGCGGCTACTGCATCAACGCCAACCACGGCCTTATATATATACGTGCCGAATATCCGCTGGCAGTCCACCGCCTCCAGGTTGCAATCGCCCAGGCCCGCGAATACGGCCTGCTGGGCGAGCACATCATGGGTACCGACTTCAGCTTCGACATCGAAATCCGCTACGGCGCCGGTGCGTTCGTCTGCGGTGAGGAAACCGCCCTCATCCATTCCATGGAAGGAAAGCGCGGTGAGCCCACCCTCAAACCTCCGTTCCCTGCCGAGGCCGGCTATTTCGGCCGTCCCACCAACGTGAACAACGTGGAGACCCTCGCAAACGTGCCCGTCATCCTTACGAAGGGCCCGGAATGGTTCGCCTCCATCGGCACCGAGAAATCCAAGGGCACCAAGGTGTTCGCCCTTGCAGGAAAGATCAACAACGTGGGCCTCATCGAGGTTCCCATGGGCACCACCCTGCGCGAAATCATCTACGATATCGGCGGTGGCGTAAAGAACGGCAAGAAATTCAAGGCGGTGCAGACCGGCGGTACGGAGAAGCATCTGGACATTCCCATCGACTACGAATCCCTGGCTGCAGCCGGCTCCATGATGGGTTCCGGCGGTATGATTGTGATGGACGAGGACGACTGCATGGTTTCCGTGGCGAAATTCTTCCTCGAATTCACCGTGGACGAATCCTGCGGAAAGTGCACACCCTGCCGTATTGGCAACCGCAGAATGCTGGAAATCCTTACCCGCATCACTGAAGGACGCGGAAAGGAAGAAGACATCGAGACTCTGGAGAACCTTGCAAAGGTAATCAAGGACACCGCCCTGTGCGGCCTTGGACAGACCTCCCCCAACCCCGTCCTCTCCACTATCGCAAACTTCCGCGACGAGTATCTCGAGCACGTACGCGACCACAAGTGCCGCGCCCACAAGTGCAAGAGCCTGCTCACCTACTCCATCGACCCTGTGCTCTGCAAGGGCTGCAGTGCATGTGCACGCGGCTGTCCTGCCGAAGCAATCGTCGGAGAAGTCCGCAAGCCGTTTGTTATTAACCCCGAAAAGTGCATCCGTTGCGGCATGTGTATCTCCCGCTGTAAGTTCGGTGCCATTTCCGTAATCTAAGAGCCCTATGGAAAATATGATAAACCTTACCATAGACAACCGCCCCGTAAGCGTGGCAAAAGGAACGACCGTACTGGACGCTGCCGCTTCCATCGGCATTGCCATTCCTGCGCTGTGTCATATCGACCTCAAGGGCACCTGTGTGAAGAATTCCCCGGCATCCTGCCGTATCTGCGTGGTTGAAATCGAGGGCCGCCGCAATCTGGCTCCCTCCTGCGCCACCCAGTGCATGGAAGGAATGGTGGTCCACACCAACAGCGCCCGCGTAATCCGCGCCCGCAAGACCGTGGCCGAACTCATCCTTTCCGACCATCCCAACGACTGTCTCACCTGCCCCAAGTGCAACGACTGCGAACTCCAGAAGCTCGTAACCCGTTTCAACATCCGTCAGATGACCTACAAGGGCGAGCAGAGCACCCGCAAGAAGGAAGTCACCGCCGCAATCACCCGCAACATGGACAAGTGCATTCTCTGCCGCCGCTGCGAAAGCGTGTGCAACAACGTTCAGACCGTAGGTGTGCTCGGCGCAGTGCGCCGTGGTTTCGAGACCACCATCGCCCCCACCTTCGACCGCATGTTCAAGGACACCGACTGCACCTACTGCGGCCAGTGCGTAGCAGTCTGCCCCACCGGTGCTCTCACCGAGCGTGACAACACCGACCGCCTGATGGACGACATCTGCAATCCCGAAAAGGTTGTCATCGCCCAGCCCGCTCCCGCGGTGCGCGTGGCCCTCGGCGAAGAATTCGGCATGGAGCCCGGTACCATCGTGACCGGAAAACTCGCAACCGCCCTGCGCTATCTCGGCTTCGACCATGTGTTCGACACCGATTTCGCGGCCGACCTCACCATCATGGAAGAGGGTGCCGAGATTCTCTCCCGCCTCAAGGCCTTCCTCGGCGGCGACAAGAGCGTCAAGATTCCCATCATGACCTCATGCTGCCCTGCATGGGTGAATTTCTACGAGCACAACTATCCGGACCTGCTCGGCTATCCTTCATCGGCCAAGTCTCCCGCCCAGATGTTCGGCGCCATTGCAAAGACCTACTGGGCCCAGAAGATGGGCATCCCGCGCGAGAAGCTCGTGGTGGTTTCCATCATGCCCTGCCTTGCCAAGAAATACGAATGCGAAAGGGATGAATTCAAGGTGGACGGCAACCCCGATGTGGACTACAGCATCTCCACCCGTGAGCTTGCACGTCTCATCAAGAGGGCCAACATCGACTTCAAGTCGCTGCCCGACACCGACTTCGACAAGCCTCTCGGCGAAAGCTCCGGCGCAGGCGCCATCTTCGGCGCTACCGGCGGCGTGATGGAGGCAGCCCTCCGTACCGTCTACGAGGTGTACACCGGAAAGACCCTGCCCCGTCTGGAATTCCACGACGTGCGCGGTCTCGAAGGCATCAAGGAAGCCACGATCGACCTTGCAGGCTTCCCGCTCAAGGTTTGCGTAGCCCACACTCTCGGCAATGCCCGTTACATCATGGACAAGCTCCGCAAGGGCGAGCTCGACTACCATGTGGTTGAAGTGATGGCATGTCCCGGCGGCTGCATCGGCGGTGCCGGCCAGCCTTACCATCACGGCCACATCGAGATTCTCAAGGCCCGCGCCGCTGCCATCTACCGCGAGGACGAAGGCAAGCCCATCCGCAAGAGCCACGAGAACCCCGACATCCAGGCCCTCTACAAGGAATTCCTGGGTGAGCCTCTGAGCGAGCGTTCCCACAAACTCCTCCATACCCATTATTTTGACAAAAGCATCAAGTAACCATGAGCGAAGTAAAAGTATCATGTGAAGCTCTCCGTCAGACGGAGGAGATTTGCAAGAAATTCAATAACGATCCCGGTGAACTGATTACCATCCTTCACGAGACCCAGAACACTCTGGGATACCTTCCCGAGCCCGTTCAGAAGGTCATCGCACGCTGCCTGGGCATTCCTCCCCAGAAGGTCTACGGTGTGGTAACGTTCTACTCCTTCTTCTCCATGGTGCCCAAGGGCAAGTACCCTGTGTCCGTGTGCCTTGGTACCGCATGCTATGTCCGCGGTTCCGACAAGGTGCTGGAGGAATTCAAGCGTGTGCTTGGCATCGAGGTGGGTGAAACCACTCCCGACGGCAAGTTCTCCCTCGACTGCCTCCGTTGCGTGGGCGCCTGCGGTCTCGCACCCGTAGCCACCATCGGTGAGAAGGTGTACGGCAGGCTCAATCCTTCCGACATCAAGAAAATCGTCGCCGAGTTCGAGGACTAATTTCCTAAAATGGAAGCTCTTCAGATATCATTTTTTGGAGCTGCCAACAGCGGGAAATCGACGCTGGTGAATCTTATTGCCGGGCAGGCTGTCTCTCTTGTGAGCAGTCTGCCCGGTACTACTACCGACCCTGTCCGCAAGCGCATTGAACTGCCGGGGCTTGGCCCCTCGGTGCTTGTGGATACGGCCGGTTACGGCGACGAAGGTGAGCTCGGGGAGGAGCGTGAGCGCCTCAGCCGCGCCGTGATTGACAGCACCGACGTTGCCGTTTTAATCCGTTCCGGCCATCCGGCCGACAAAAAATGGGAAGAGCTCCTCGTAAAGTCCGGCACCGCGCTCGTATGCGTGGAAAGGGGGGCCGACAGGGACTCCGTCCTGAAAATGATTGCCGACGCCGCTCCCGCTCCCGAGGAGCGTTTCCTCACCGGTTCCCTCGTTGAAAAAGGCAGTGTCGTTGTGATGGTGATGCCTCAGGACAGCGAAGCCCCCAAAGGCCGTATAATCCTTCCCCAGGTTCAGGTTCTTCGCGAACTTCTTGACCGCGGATGCATCCCTGTCTGTTGCACTCCCGAAGGCCTTCCGAAGGCTTTGAAAAGCCTTTCCGGGCTTCCCCGCCTGGTGATAACGGATTCCCAGGCTTTCAAAACGGTGAACGCCATTCTTCCTAAAAACTGTCCCCTCTCCTCTTTCTCCATTCTGCTTGCAGCGGCAAAGGGTGACATCCGGGTATTCGTCGAAGGAGCGCGGGCTATGGACAGCCTTCGGGACGGGGCGAGGGTGCTCATTGCCGAGGCTTGCTCGCATGTGCCGGATACGGAGGATATCGGCCGGGTGAAGATTCCGGCCCTTCTGAGGAAAAGAGTTCCTGGGATTCAGGTGGAAATAGCCGCAGGAAACGATTTTCCGGAGGATCTCTCCCCTTACAGTCTTATCATTCACTGCGGCGCCTGCGTCGCAACCGAACGCGTAGTAAAGTCCAGAATACGAAAAGCACTCCTTGCGGGAGTGCCTATCACCAATTACGGTATGGCAATCGCATACCTTCAGGGTATTCTTCCGAGGGTGTCTCTACCTTAGAAGCGGAAGTCGTGGGCGCCGTTTTCGATTTCGAGAAGGTGGCGCTCCGTTATGCCGCGCACTTTTTCCGAAGGGATGTCAAGAAGGCTCTTCTGAATGAGCTTTTCTCCAACTTCTCTGGTTTCAGGAGAAGCATAATCCACCAGGTACTCTTTTAGTGTCATAAGCGCATTGGGCGTGCAGCAAAGGCCGATTTTTCCACTCTTGCAGAGAGACATGAAGCGGTCGCCGGTGCGGCCTTCGCGGTAGCATGCGGTGCAGAAGGAAGGGATGTGGTCCTGCTCCAGGAGCCAGCGCACCACTTCGTCAAGGGGACGGGTGTCGGAGACGTCGAACTGGGCGGTTTCATCGTGCCGTTCCTCGGTGGTGTAGCCGCCCACGCTGGTGCGTGAGCCGCCGCTGATCTGCGACACGCCGCAGGCGAGCAGTTGGGCCCGCATGCGGGCGGATTCACGGGTGGAGATGATCATGCCCGTATAGGGGACCGCCGGTGTAGGGCACGGAAACGCGGAGCACGGCCACGAGTTTACGGAATATGCTGTCCGGAAGGGAATCCGGGAAGTCTTCGGTGGAAATGTCGTCGGCAGGGCAGATGCGAGGCACTGAAATCGTGTGCGGGCCCACTCCGAAGCGGGCTTCGAGGTGTTCGGCATGCATGAGCATACCCACGAGTTCGTAGCGGTAGCCGCTCAGGCCGAAGAGTACGCCTATTCCGACGTCGTCGCAACCGCCTTCCTGGGCGCGGTCCATGGCTTCGGTGTGCCAGCAGTAATTGCTCTTGGGACCGGTGGGATGCAGTTTCTCGTAATTCTCCTTGTTGTAAGTTTCCTGGAAGAGGATGTAGGTGCCGATTCCGGCCTCGTGAAGCTTGCGGTACGACTCCACGTCGGTTGCGGCGATATTCACGTTCACACGGCGGATAGTGTTTCCTCCCTCATTTACGGAATAAATGGTCCGGATGCTGTCCAGAATGTATTCGAGGGGGTTGTGGACGGGGTCTTCGCCGGCTTCGATTGCGAGGCGCTTGTGGCCGGTGCGAATGAGCGCGCGAACCTCGGCCTCTATTTCCTTCTGGGATAGCTTGCGGCGCGGAATGGTGCGGTTCTTGGCGTGGTAGGGGCAGTAGACGCAGCCGTTCACACAGTAGTTGGAAAGGTATAGAGGCGCGAAAAGCACTATTCTGTTGCCGTAGAAACGGTCTTTTATCTTTGCGGCCAGGGAGTAGACCTGCTCCTCGAGATCGGGGATGTTGCAGTCCATGAGGATGGCCGCCTCACGGTGCGTAAGGCCCTTGCAGAGTGCGGCCTTTTCCAGAATCTGCTGCACCCTTTCGCGATTGGAGCATTCCCTTTGTGCCTCTTCGAGGCTTTCAAGTATTTCGCCGTGGTCGATGAATTCCGTGGCGAGTGACGACTTGGGATTGTACATGGTTCAGTTTTCTTGGTAGTCTCCACGGTCTTTCCCAACAAGGTAGCCGTGGTTATGCAGTTCTTTTTCTATCTGTTTCTGGTTTTCTTCCGCTTCGAGCGAGAGGCTGGCTTTGCCTTCGTAGATGGCATAGTCGGCCCTGTGGGGAAGCGGAGAGAAATTCGGCATTATCACATTTGCGCCTGCGAGTATCCCTTTTATCCGGCCCTCGGGTTCAATTACCGAGAGCGCCGTGGTGGACGGAATATTGGCATCCGGAAGCATCAGGCGCACAATGGAATAGAGCTTGAGTGTGAGCTCCGCACTCCCCTTCGGATATGTTCCGAGCGGGGTGTCCTTATGCGGGATGAAAGGGCCGATGCCAACCATCTCGGGCCTCAGTTCTTGAATGAAGCGAAGGTCGGCGACAAGGTTGCGGGTGCTCTGGAAGGGGCTTCCTACCATCATTCCGGTTCCAACCTGGTAACCGAGCGTCTTAAGGGAGCGGAGGCAATCCATGCGGTTTTCAAGCGCCATTCCCTCAGGATGAAGCATCGCGTAATGGGCTTTGTCGGCGGTTTCGTGGCGGAGCAGATAACGGTCGGCCCCGGCATTGCGAAGCAGCTCGTATGTTTCGAAAGGGAGCTCTCCGAGAGAAAGGGTTACGGCAGCATCGCTCCAGAAGGATTTTATAAGGGAGACCGTGGGGGCAAGTATTTCGGCTGCGGCGGGGTTCTCCCCTCCCTGGAGGACGAAGGTCCTGAGGCCGAGCGCATAGGCCCTGCTGCAGGCATCGAGAATTTCGTCTGTCGAGAGGGTATAGCGGGAAAGGGATGCATTGCCGCAGCGGATTCCGCAGTAAAGGCAGTCGTTGCGGCAGACATTGCTCCACTCTACGAGGGCGCGAAGATGTACAGTGTTTCCGTGATGCCTTATGGACACGTCTCTGGCGCTGGAATACAGATGCTCCAGCTCCTCGGGCTCGTTGCAGTTCAGAATGGATTCAAGGCCCCCGTCGTCGAGGTCCCTTTCCAGAGTGAGCTTGTCCACAAGGTCGGTTACAGTCATAGGAGGGCGGCCACTTTGCTGGCCATTACGGTGCCGAGAACAACCTTTCCTTCAGGATCTATCACATAGAGCGAAGGAATCCATTTGACGTGGAAATCGGCGCTCACGGCGGAGTCTTTCTTGCCGGCCGCGTCGAAAAGCTGCACGCCCGGAAGTTCGTTTTCGGCGGCGAAATTCACCAGAGTCTCGAATTCCCTGTCGAAGGATATGGAGACGAACTCAACGGAGCTGTGGTCGGCGGCGTTGTACATGTCCTTGAGCTGGGGAACCTCGGCCCTGCAGTCGGGGCACCAGGAGGCCCAGAAGACAAGCACCACCGTTTTGCCGCGGAAATCGCTCAGGCTCACCGGATTGCCTTCAAGGTCGGGAAGGGTGAAAGAAGGGGCTTCGGTGCCTTCGGCAAGCAGTTCGGTTGCATACTGGGCATCGAGGTCTTCCTCTTCGGGGGCGACATCCGCGCCACGCTTTTTTCCGAAAAAGAGTATAAGGCAGACGCACACTGCGATAACGGCAAGGCCTATTATGATTCTGTAAATTGGCTTCATAATTCCATAGTGTTATAAACAGCCACGAATTTAGCCATTTTTACTCACCATTGCAAGCTAAAACGCATTGGATTTTTCTTCGAATAATATTATATTTGTGAAATTGACGCAATTACCATGAACGAACACGCTGAAACTCTTCTGAGCCAGTACCGTGGACTGCTTCCGGTATATAGGACAATGGCCGATAAAATATCTTCCCGCCTCAAGAGCGTATTCGACGAGGCAGGCATAATCGTGGCTGCCATCGAGCATCGTGTCAAAACCGAGGGCTCTCTCGCAGGGAAGCTC
This sequence comes from uncultured Bacteroidales bacterium, assembly GCA_905233655.1. Taxonomy (GTDB): domain Bacteria; phylum Bacteroidota; class Bacteroidia; order Bacteroidales; family UBA932; genus Cryptobacteroides. Next base: position 11,119 of record CAJOCS010000027.1, read on the forward strand.
GAGCTCAAGGGCAACAAATACCACAGCATCAGGGACATTACCGACATAGTGGGCGTTCGCGTCATTACCTTCTACAACGACGACGTCGGGAAGGTTGCATCGGCCCTGGAAAGGCTCTACGACATAGACTGGGAGAATTCCATCGACAAGCGCAAGGCGCATGAAATAGACTCCTTCGGCTACCTTTCCCTGCATTACATCTGCAGTTTCAGGAAAGAGGACTGCGCCGATTGCCCGGATATGGCGGGCATCCGCTTCGAAGTGCAGATGCGAACCGTCCTGCAGCACGCCTGGGCCAATATGAACCACGACACCGGCTACAAGAGCGGCGTAGAGATTCCGAAGGTGTATCTTCGCAACCTCAGCCGCCTTGCAGGCATGCTTGAACTGGTGGACGACGAGTTCAGCCGCATCCGCAGCGAGTTTTCCGACTACCGGCGCCGCGTTCAGTCCCTGGTGGCCTCCGGCTACCTCGAGGAGGTGACCCTGGAC
>CAJOCS010000027.1:11637-23013 GCA_905233655.1 uncultured Bacteroidales bacterium
CAGCTACCTCGCGCTCAATCCCTTCGAGCCACTGGTAAAGAGGATATCGGCCCTGAATCAAGCCGAGGTGCAGCATGAGTCGCTTCTCCCCTATCTTGCCATACTGAAGGCGGTGGGGTGCAAGACGCTCGGAGACGTAGACCGCATGGTGAAAGAGTATTCCGACGCAGCATATCAGATTGCCTGCTTCCAGATGGGCCTTACCGACCTGGACATCATCTCTTCCACAGTTGGCATCCAGGACATCTGCATAGCCTATATATTAAAGAACGGCGGCGGCAAGGCCGGGCTCCGGATGATGTTCGACCTTCTGAACGGTCCTTCGGAGAGCAACGACTCCATGGCGGCCTTCCTGGTGGAAGAAACCGCCGACCTGCCTTTCCTCAATCAATAAAACACATGGCAAACAGACCTCTCGACACACAGCTTCTCGACAGAGCCATTGAAATGGCCGTACGCGCCCATGCGGGCACGGAGCGCCGCGGCAAAGGCTATCCCTACATCGTTCACCCTATGGAAGCTATGGCAATAGTTTCCACCATGACGGCCGACCAGGAGCTTCTCGCCGCAGCTGCCCTTCACGACGTGGTGGAAGACACGGACTATACCGTGGACGACATACGGGCCGAATTCGGCGACAGAATAGCCACCCTTGTGGAATCCGAAAGCGATTCCCTGACTCCCGGCATCCCCGAGGAAGAAACCTGGCATGAGCGCAAGAGAGCGGCCATCGAGAGGCTTGCAAAGGCTTCCCGTGATGCCAAGATGGTTGCGCTCGGAGACAAACTATCCAACATGAGGGCCATTGCGCGCGACTATGCCGTAAAGGGCGACGAGCTCTGGAACCTCTTCCACGTTAAGGAGCGCCGCGACCACGAGTGGCACTATCGCTCCCTTGCCGATTCGCTCCGCGAGCTCGAAGGCACGGCAGCGTTTACAGAATTTGAAGAACTTATAAACCAGGTATTTGCATAATGGAAGCAATCAAGATTTCCCTTAACGACTACATCCTCTCCGGCGGCGGCGCCAACGGCGAGAGCTACGACCACAAGACCGACCCGTCAATTATGCTGAAGCTCTACTTCCCCGGGAAGATTCAGCAGCCTCTCGACGAAATGATAATGGCAAGGAAAGTCTTTGACGCAGGCATTCCCAGCCCCGAACCCGGGGAATATGTGGTTACCGAGGACGGACGTTACGGCATCCGTTTCCGCCGTCTCGTAGGAAAGGTTTCCTATGCCCGCGCCACAGGCGACCATCCCGAAAACGTGGAACGCTACGCCCGGGAATTCGCCGAAATGTGCCTGAAACTGCATTCCACCCATGTGGACACATCCCTCTTCGAGAACGTGAAGGAGCGCTACTACCGCCTGCTTAAGGAGAACCCCTTCTTCACAACTGCCGAAAAGGACAAGCTCGCAAGATTCATTGCCGACACGGCCGATACCGACACCGCCATCCACGGAGACCTCCAGTTCGGAAATCTGCTGATGGTTGGCGACAAACGCTATTTCATAGACCTCGGAGACTTCTGCTACGGTTACAACCTTTTCGATGTTGCGATGGTTTACGTGTGCTGCTGCCTGAGCGACGAAGCTTTCATCAAGGAGGCTTTCCATATGCCCAAGAGCGTCTCCCGTGAGTTCTGGAGGCATTTCATCCGGGCGTATTTCGGCCCCGGCATCCCCCAGAAGGAAATCGAAGAGCTCGTGGGGCCGTATGCCGGCCTGAAGACTCTGATAATTGAACGCGACACCAAACGCCCCATGGAGGAATTCCGCGTTGAACTGGCCCCTATCCTGAAATGAAACTGAAAGAAGCCTTCTCCTCGAGCGTTATCCGTCAGATGTCCAGTGCGGGACTCCTGATGGTGTTTATCATGGCCCTCACCCTCGAGACCGTTTCCCTTATTCAGTACACTTTCTCGCGTAAGGGAATACGCGAGGAGGCCTATCTAAGGGCCGAGAGCCAGCTTGAAGCCACCCGCAACCGCATTATGGATGTGGTGAACCAGACCGAAAGCGCCGTTCGCAACAGCGTCTGGATCGCCCAGTGGTGCCTGGATGTTCCGGACAGTCTCTTCCGCGTGGCACAGCGCATTGTGGAAGACAATCCTGTGGTTATGGGCTCAACGGTTGCAATGGTGCCTGGTTACCTCAAATCGCGGCCTCTCTACGCTCCGTATGTGTTCCGCAACGAAGGCTCCCTTGAATTCTCTTCCCTTGCGACCGAGAGCTACGACTACCCCTCCAAGGAATGGTTCAGCGAAGCCCTCGACAAAGACAGCGGCTACTGGTCCGAGCCCTATGTGGACATTGGCGGCGGAAACGTCCTGATGACCACTTTCTCCATGCCGATAAAGGATAGCAGCGGCAATGTGGCCGCAATTCTCACGGCCGACATGTCGCTCGACTGGCTATCCGAAATGGTTGGAAATATAAAGGTATATCCCAATGCCTTCAGCATGATGTTAAGCCGTACCGGCCGCATCATGGTATGCCCCGTGGATTCTTTCGTCATGTCGAAAACTGTACGGGAAGCCGCCGAAGACCTTGGCGACACCGCCGCCTTCTCCGGCCTTAACAATGCCATGCTCGCCGGAGAATCCGGCAGCATGCCCGTACGTTACAATGGTATCACCAACCTCGTCTACTTCGCTCCCCTCGAGCGCACTGGCTGGTCAATGTCCATCGTCATCCCCGAAGACGAGATTTTCGGCAGCATAAAGCGCATCGGCCTCATTGTAACGATTCTTCAGATTATCGGCCTCGGGCTCCTTATTCTGATGATTCGCTTCATCTTCCAGTATCTCCTCCAGTTCCACGCCATGACGGAAAAGAAGGAGAGGATGGAGAACGAGCTCAGCATCGCTTCCGGCATCCAGATGGCCATGATTCCGAAGATTTTCCCTCCCTTCCCCGAAAGAACCGACCTCGACATGTCGGCGGCCATTGTTCCGGCGAAGGAGGTTGGCGGCGACTTGTACGACTTCTTTATCCGCGATGAGAAGCTCTTCTTCTGCGTTGGCGACGTTAGCGGAAAGGGTGTGCCGGCGTCCCTTGTGATGGCCGTCACGCGGAGTATATTCCGCACGGTATCGGCCCGGGAAAACAGCCCCGGCAGCATTGTCTCGCAGATAAACGACGCAATTTCGAACGGGAACGAGAGCAATATGTTCGTCACCTTCTTCTGCGGCGTGCTTAACCTCCGAAACGGCGAGATGCTCTACTGCAACGCCGGTCACAACGCCCCGTTCATGCTCACCGACCATATAGAGAAACTGCCCGTGAAGCCGAATCTGCCCCTTGGCGTCATCAAGGGCATGAGCTTCGAAGAGCAGCAGTTCAGGATGAAGGACGACGACGCCATCTTCCTCTACACCGACGGTCTCACCGAGGCCGAGAACATCTCCCATGAACTCTTCGGCGAAGAACGCGTGGAGCGGGCCCTCCATTCCAGGACAGACGCCTTCGGTCACCTGCACGAGATGCAGGAAAAGGTGGCGGAATTCGTGGGAGAAGCGCCCCAGAGCGACGACCTCACCATGCTCTTCATCCATTTCCTCGATAACGGCATCCGGCATCACGTAGAGTTCCGGAACAATATCGAAGAGCTTCCCGCCCTTGCCTCGTTCGTTGAAAAGATCGCCGGCGAAGCCTCCCTCGATTCCGCTAAGGAAATGAACCTTAACCTGGCCCTGGAGGAAGCTGTAACGAATGTTATGATGTATGCCTACCCGAAGGGCACCCAGGGCCGCCTGAAGCTGGAAGCGCTGATCGAGTCCGATTTCATCCGCTTTGTCCTTTCGGACAGCGGTGCTCCCTTCGACCCCACCGCCGTCCCCGAGGCCGACACCACTCTCGGCGTAGAGGAGCGTAAGATAGGAGGCCTTGGTATTTTCCTCGTCCGCAAGATAATGGACAGCGTGGAATACCGTCGCAGCGGTGGCATGAACATTCTCACTATGACAATAAAAAGATAAGCACAGAATATGGAAATGAATCTCATCAAAGCGGCCGATGGAGCAACTGTCGTTTTCGACGGGCGTCTCGATACCGTGGCCGCGCAGGAAATCGCCAAAGATCTCGACTCAATCCTGGAATGTGCCTCCGGCCCCATTGTACTGGATTGCAGAAAACTCACCTATGTGTCGAGCTCCGGCCTCAGGATCTTCCTCACCATAAGAAAAGCCGCCGCCGAAAAGGGCGGCAGCGTAAGCGTTCGCGGAATCTCAAACGACATCCGCAATGTGTTCATGATGACAGGTTTCCTGAACCTGTTCAATATCGAAGACTAGTCTACCACCTGTTGTAGTGGATGTTCTCCGGCTTCCACTTGTCCTTGGGCTGCTCGTCTCCCCCGGGATGGCCGACCGGCACTATGCAGTAGGGTAAAACGTTCTCCGGAAGCCCCAGAGTCTCAATAGTTACGCTCATGCGCTCCTCGTAGGGGTAGCATGCAGTCCAAACCGCTCCGAGTCCCATTGCTTCGGCCGCAAGAAGAAGGTTCTCCGTAGCGGCGGCGCAGTCGGCCGTCCAGTTGCGGTTGGGTTCGGAGATTTCTTCGCCGTCGGGCTCATTGAAGGGCCTGTGATTCCATACCGTATCGCCGCACACCACAATCACCACGGGGGCCGAGAGGATCATCCTGTTGCGTCCTGCGAGGGCTTCTTTCACGGCCTGGTCGGTAACCACCACAAAGCGCCAGGGCTGCAGGTTGATTCCCGTTGGTGCGGCCATTGCGGCACGAAGGAGGGTTTCCACCTGGGCGTCGCTCACGGCTTCCTCGGTATAGGTTCTTACGCTCTTGCGGGCGAAAATATTGTCAAGTACCGCCTGGGACAGGTCTGCAGCGGGTGCGCCTTTGCAGCCAAGGAGCGCTGCTCCAAGGGCCATAATACCAATTAAACGGGCTATTCTCATAAAGGTAAATGTTTAAACTGCACAAATTTAAGAATAATTCATTAACTTTGTTCAGCTTAAACCTGACAAAATGAAAATGAACATCCCCCTGATGGGCACCCTTCTCGGGCTTTCGCTCATCGTCTGTCCCCTGCTTTATATCTATGTGGGTCCCGAACTGAGTCCGCTCCAAGTCCATACACTCAAACTTACCGGTCTTATCGCCGCAATCAGCGCAGCCTACTGTTTCATAGTTGGAGAGCTCACCGGAAACAACAGTCAGATGGACAAGCTCTGGAGTCTGCTCCCGCCGGTCTACACCTGGATCATTGCAATCAACGGCGGAATGGCAACCCGCCTTGTGGTAATGGCCATCCTTGCCACCCTTTGGGGAGCACGCCTCACCTTCAATTTCGCACGTAAAGGCGCCTACAGGCTCAAATTCTGGGAAGGTGAGGAAGACTACCGCTGGGCCGTGGTCCGCTCAGGTCCCGCCTTCCGGAAACGCTGGGCATGGATGCTCTTCGACCTGCTTTTCATTTCCGTCTACCAGAACGCCCTCGTCCTGATGACAACCTTCCCCGCCCTGGTTTCCATGGGTTCCGCAGCGCCATTCGGCGTTATCGATATCATAGCCGCTCTCGCAATGTTCTCCTTCATCCTTATGGAAACCATTGCCGACGAACAGCAGTGGGCCTTCCAGTCGACAAAATGGGCCATGATAAACTCCGGCAAGAGCCTTAACGAGCTCCCCGAACCCTACAACAAGGGTTTCAACACCAATGGTCTCTGGGCACGCAGCCGCCATCCCAACTACTTCGCGGAACAGGCAATCTGGGCTTGCTTCTATGTCTTCTCCATCGGCGCCGGCATAGGCATCGTCAACTGGAGCATAATTGGCGCCCTTCTGCTTGTGGTGCTCTTCCTCGGAAGTTCCGCCCTCAGCGAAGAAATCAGCGGCGGCAAATACCCCGAATACGCCGCCTACTGCTCCTCCGTCTCCAAGTTCCTCCCTCTCCGCAAATACTCCCGCTAACCATTTCCCGGACGGGTTTTGTTCACTCCGTCCCGTCGCTACAGGTAACAAAAAAGGCCTCCCGAAGGAGACCTTTTTGATTTTTGTAAGGGAAAGGCTTAGACGCGTACGAAGCTCATTTCCATGAAGAACTTGTAGCCCTTGAACATTTCCATGATCATGTTCACGAAAGCCTGCTCTTCGGGGCTCAGCTCTTCACCGCCCATCTCAGATTCCATCTCTTCCATCATCAGCTCGGTCATGTCGGCAGAAATGACAAGGTTCTTGTCGGTCAGGGTCTTTACCTCGAACTTGTCGGCGGTAATCATATTGGCCACATCGGAGCTGAAGGTGATCACATTGTTGGAATAGGAGTAGGTTCCGCGGACGTCTTCCTCCCAGTTGCCGTTTTCATAAGTGGAGAAAATGGCTTTACCGTCGGAAGTGAGTTCCATGCGGCCCTTCTCGTCGCCCAGTTCTAACATATCCTCGACATCCATCTGAATACCAAGGACATTCTTATAGAAGTCCTGTATTGTCATCTGCTGGTTTCTGCTGACATCAAGGACAGTCACATTGGCGTCGGTGATTTCCCATACACCAACGATGGAATCCTTACCTCCGTCCTTCTGGCAGGAGTTGAAGGCGAACATTGCAGCAACAACGGCTGCGAAAGTGATGAATAATTTTTTCATGATATAAAATGGTTAATTGGTTTCTGCATTGAGGGCAAGGCCCCTGGCGGTACCCAGGCGGGCTTCCACGACATTAATGATATAGTCTCCAATCTTCTCGCACTCCCCTATCATGTCGGTGAATACGGTGCCCGTGTCGTAGCCGTAGACGTGCTTGTCCACGTTCTCGAGATTGGACTGTTTTAGCGTATTGCGGCAGTCGTTGATACGGAGCTCGACACTCTGGGAAAGGCCTATATTGAAGTCTTCCCTGCGGCCGGAGAGAGCGTCGTTCATGCGGGCAATGGCTTCGTCCACAAGGGAGAACATCTCCTGCACCCCGGCTTCGAGCTCGGGAGTGAACTCCACTTTGTTTTCGCGTTTGCGGCGTATAATACGAGAGAGATTGAAGCAGCCGTCACCTATGGATTCGAGCTCGCTGATGGTACGGAGCATGGTGCGGATCTTCATCTTGGTGTCGTCGGAAAGATGGGCGTCGCCAACGTCGCCGAGGTACCGGCCAATCTCATTCTCCATGCGGTCGGATATTTCCTCTCCCTTGCGGATGCGTTCAAACAGTTTGTTGAACTCCTGCTCGTCGGAGGTGATGTAGAGCTCCTTGGCAAGCGAATAGAGCCTCTGCATCTTCTCGCCGAAAACGACAATCTCCTTCTGTGCCTGGAAGACGGAAAGTTCCGGGGTCTTCATGAGACCGCCACGGATGAACTGGAGACGGAATTCTTCGTCCTCGTCGCTCTTCTTGGGCTTTATGATGAAGCATACGAACTTCTCTATCTGGGGAATGAACCAGATGAGAACCGCAGTGTTTATTACATTGAAGAAGGTATGGAAGGTTGCAAGCGCAAATGAGAGCTGCGTGGCCCTCGCCGCCATGAAGTCAGGGTCGTTAAGCTGGTCTTCCGAAACGGACGCAGAGGGGTCCAGGTTCACGATTCCGCAGACCATCCTCACGAAGGGAAAGAAAAGAATGAGCACCCACACTACGCCGAATACGTTGAACAGCAGGTGGGCCATTGCAGTCCGGCGGGCCTGGGTATTGGCGCTCAAAGCTGCCAGGTTGGCCGTAACTGTGGTACCTATGTTCTCACCCATAACCAGGGCGATACCCTGGAATATGGTAATGGCTCCCGTGGAGCACAGCACCATGGTAATTGCCATAAGCGCAGCGGAGCTCTGTACCAGAGCCGTGAGAATTGTTCCTATCAAAAGGAACAGCAATATGGTGCCGTAATTGGTCTGGAAACTCTCGAAGAATGCACGAACTGCGGGCTTGCTCGCAAGGTCCATCTCCACGCCCGTTGCCTTCAACATGCCGAGAGCGAAAAGCAGGAAGCTGAGGCCGAAGAGGAAATCTCCGAAATAACGGTGCTTCCCGGTCTGAATCAACACTATTCCCAGCAGAAACGCCGGCCACACCAAGTTCGCGATATTGAACGAAAAACCGGCCGACATTATCCAGGCGCTCATCGTGGTGCCGATGTTGGCGCCCATGATAACCGATATGGCCTGTGTGAGGGTAAGCAGCGCGGCGTTCACGAACGACACCGTCATAACCGTAGTAGCTGCCGAGGACTGGACCGCCACCGTTACGAGTGCACCTGTGGCCACTCCGGAAAAGCGGTTGGTTGTCATGGCGCCCAGAAGATGGCGCAGCTGCGGGCCTGCCATTTTCTGCAGGGCCTCGCTCATGACCTTCATGCCGTAAATCAGAAGGGCGATGGAGCCCAGAAGTTTCAATACGATAAGCATATACTACTTATAAATGCGCACAAAGGTACATTATTTTCCGCAAATCTGAAACTATATTCTGAAAAAGCCCCTACCTGCCCCTTCTCAGGCGGTCTATCGCATGCTCAAGGCTTTCCGAAGGTTCGATGATGTTGTAGTCGTTCCAGAAATCCGGGTCCTGGAATTCAAAGGCTTTGTCCGTGAGGAAATCCTGAGTGCTGAATCGTTCGCCCCTCGGAATAGGCTGCGCATCCGGAAGCACGTCCGTCACCACCAGTTCATTCACTGCCACATAGGGTGTCCGGAACATCCTCCGCCTCCAGTCGCAGGTAAAGCGCATCGTGGAGCGGAAATACTCCATCCTGGACTTCCCTTCCGGGGTGAGCCGATAATTTATCACTATCGACGCCTCATCGGGGAAAAACCTGAGTCCCATGGGCTTGCGCACCAGAATCATATTTATTGCCTTCACTCTGTCGCTCATATCCAGCGCCGCCTCTATCCTTGTAAATGTGAGCAGTTCCCTGTCGATATAGAGTTTGCAGTTGTACAGTGCATAATCGGCAAGGGCGGCGGGTGTCATCCTTATCACGAACTGGAGTCTGTCGCCTATATACTCCGGCATCTCCATCGTGAATGAATAGAGCTGGAGGTCGTTGGCATTGAAAATTATCTGGTTGTTCTTCAGTATGTCATGTGTGATTGCCTGTGTGGGCCCGCCCATGGCCTTTACGCTCAGGGTGTCGTGCACTCTCTGGCTCACCAGCACGCGGCTCTTTTCGAGCGCCGCCGCATCGCGCCCCACACTCCCGTTGTACTGGCCTTTGAACAGTCTTGCGACCGCCTCTGCCACATATATATACCTGCTACGTTTCTGGAGTGTCTCCCTATAGAAGCACCTTAACATCTCCGGCTCCGTACAATAGGTTTCCCGCAGCCTTTCCAGCGCTGTCATCACTATTTCGCGCGCATCGCCGCTCACTATCATCGCCTCGTTCAGGGGAAGAACCTCCCGCCTCAGGCCCACTTCCATCGTGGCCGATGCGCGGAGTCTCCTTGTCCTGTATCCGAGATATGAAAACTCCAGTGTCTCGATTGGCTGGCTGCTCTTGATCACGAAATAGCCGTCGGCATTAGTAGCCGTTGCCTGATGCCTTCCGGGAATGCTCACATACACCGATTCCAGCGCTCTCCCGGTCTGGAAATCCGTCACGGTTCCCCGAACCGTATATGCCATCCTCACGGTGTCGGCCTGAGCCCATGCCGAGCCAGCGGCAAGAAGCAATACCAGTATGAAACTCAGAAACTTACGCATAAGACACAAATATTAAAGAATTACGATTATTCCCGCAATCAAAGCAGCCGGAATTGCCAGTACCATCCCTATCAGCGCTCCCTTGATATGGAACCAGTAGTCGTGATACGCATCTACCATATCCTCCGTTCCCGATATCACGAAATGCTTGTCGTGGCAGAACCATATACAGTCCAGCACCAGCGCGTCGAACCAGTTCACCACGCACCACAGTGCATAGGCCGTGAGCACTCCGCTCCAGTACGTCGTACAACCATTCACGTAGCTCACCAGAAATCCCAGCACAACGCCGAACAGCACCAGCGCCGTAATCTTCTTCGCATAGAACACCGCGCCGCCCGGTTTGTTCCCTTCGTCCACCAGCCCCAGTGTCTTGCACCTCTCTATAATTGCCGGAGGATAATTGAACAACGACTTCACCGGGTTCCTGGACATGATAAACACGAATACGGTAAAAGCCACGCAGGCCGCTATAGACTCCAAGAGAAACACCATGATTATTAGTTTCTCCAAAGATAATCATTTTAATTCACCAATCCAATTTTGCAAGTCCCGGAATAATGATTACCTTAGTTTTAAAGCCGCCACCTGGGCGGCTTTTTTCATACCCCTATTTCACCAAGAATAATCAGAATCTCCGATGGCGTTACCACTCGTGGTGTAACCGGAAAATGTTTCTTATTATTAGTAACCATATAAGCATCTTCAACAGAGAGGGATATCTCATAGAATATTTGATCGGTAGGATCTGGATGGTATTCCAATGATGGCGTTCTACCAGGGTTAATACCGTCTTCTTTAAACTTGGTGAGAATATCTGAAGCAATATCTGCAGGAATTGCCAAAGCAGGAAGATTCAGGATCTGCTCGTATTCTTCAATTATTTCATCACATACCAGAGGTTGGATTATTCCAGCAAATACTAAAGACAGTACTCTCGATGTTGATGATTCTGGTTTATGTGTTTTTGCGGCTGCAACCAATACATTAGTGTCAATAACAGCGTAAATCATTATCCTTTTCTTTTCTTACGTCTATAGGACGCAATTAATTCATCTATTTCTTCTTCTGTCCACTCATGTTTCTCTTGAGCGGATAATCCTTGAACGCGCGAAAGCGCTTTTTGTGCAGCAATGGATCTTCTCTCAACCTCATTCACTTTAGACGTGAGAGATATCGAAAATGGAATTGCTTTTTCACGTACAACTGTTCTGGCGAACAGGTTAAAAGCGGCGTTAGTACTGATTCCAAACTCTTTGCATAGGGAATCAAATTGTTCTTTTATATCCGAATCAAGGCGGATAGAGATGGCAGTTGTTGACATAATGTATATCGTTTTTATATTGCAAAGATATCATAATAATATCATTTTTAAAAATTAAATTCACTTTTTTATGGGATATGCCGATTTACCCGGGTCTACGGGTAATCATTATGAAAGAATTCATTGTGAAGGGAGCGCCATAATTTATCGCTCCGCTATGTGGGTGCTGTACGCGGCGGAACTCCGCTCGTGCCGTCTTGTCCTCACGGACAATCCCCCACTCGCTCCGGCCCCTCCCACCGTATCCATCGTCATTGCTCCGCAATAACTCGACTTCGGCGGGCCCCACCCCCTTCCCCTGTCGAGGCCACTGAAAAAGGGGCCAGTTTTCTATGCCCTCGAGTGCGGCATATTTGAACAACCCTCTGAGTTATTCGATTCCTTGGTTGGATTTTCGA
>CAJOCS010000028.1 GCA_905233655.1 uncultured Bacteroidales bacterium
GATGGCGTGCGGCACATCCGGGTTCTCTTCGCTCACCTTGCCTATGTCGTGCAGCAGGCCGGCCCTCTTTGCAATCTTGGGGTTGAGCCCAAGCTCGGAAGCCATGATGGCGCAGATGTTCGCAACTTCGCGGGAGTGCTGCAGCAGGTTCTGGCCGTAGGACGAACGGTATTTCATTCGGCCTATCATCCTCACGAGCTCCATGGACAGGCCGTGGATGCCGAGGTCGATGCAGGTGCGCTTTCCGGTTTCCAGGATTTCCTCCTCCAGCTGCTTGGAGACTTTCGTAACGACCTCCTCGATACGTGCGGGGTGAATGCGGCCGTCGATAACGAGCTGGTGAAGGGCCAGACGGGCAACCTCGCGGCGCACCGGGTCGAAGGCGCTCAGAAGGATGGCGTCGGGGGTGTCGTCCACCACGATTTCAACGCCCGTTGCGGCTTCGAGGGCCCTGATGTTGCGTCCTTCACGGCCGATGATGCGTCCCTTGATTTCGTCGTTTTCGATGGGGAAGGTGGTCACGGCGTTCTCGATGGCGGTTTCCGTCGCGGTGCGCTGGATGGTGTTGATGACGATTCTCTTCGCCTCCTTGGCGGCATTCAGGCGGGCGTCGTCGATGCAGTCGTTGATGTAGGCCTGGGCTTCGGTACGGGCCTCGGCCTTCATCTGCTCCATAAGCTGGGTTTTGGCCTCCTGGGCGCTCAGGCCGGCGATGGTCTCTATCTGATGAATCACCTCGCCGCGCAGTTCGTCGTATTCGGCCTCCTTGCGCTTGAGCGCTTCCTGCTGGCCGCGGAGCGACGATTTCTGGTTCTCGAGTTCCTTGGCCTTGCGGTCGGCCTCGGAGAGTTTCTGGTTGAGACTCCCTTCTTTCTGGCGGATGCGGTTCTCGGCATCGCGTAGCTGGGAGTTCTTTTCGTTTACCATTTTTTCGTGTTCGCTCTTCAGCGAGAGGTATTTCTCCTTGGCTTCGAGGATGCGTTCCTGTTTGATTCTCTCGCCTTCGAGAGCGGCTTTCTCCAGGATTTCATCCCTCTGGCCCTTGCGCACGGAGCGAAGAATGAGTATGTAGATGGCAAGTGCCAAAATGGCTCCGGCCACAAATCCAATAAGTAAACTAATGATATCCATAGCTTTATATATATATATTGTTAGTACACTTCAAACAAAAAGGCAGGTTCCCCCAAGCGAGGAAACCTGCCTGTGAACAGCCGCCAGCATCCGTGTCAGAAAATCTTAACTAGGTAAGATTTGGGTCCCGACCGGTTTCTGCATATCCCGGCAGTAATCCGGGCCCGTCATCCCCGGCCTGAGTCAACCCTGTATTGTAATAGTGTTGATTTCAGCGTGGATCGTTGACGGCCTAGCCTTTTGTTCCGTTCTCCTTGATATAGCGCTCCATACTTCCTTCAAGCGCCTTCAAATCTGCCTTGTAGCGGTCTATTTCCCTCTGAAAGTCTATACGGCAAACCGCTTCGTTCAGAGCGACCATCGACATAAGGTCCAGCATAGTGCGCCCCGGATTCTTCTGTGTGTAGACATCCAGGCGACGGTTTATGGCTTCTGCAGCAAGGCGGTACTCCTCTTCATGCTGGGGAGTTGCCGCCGTGAGGCTGTAGGTTCTGCCACCAATCTTTACGTTAATCTTGCGGTCCATTGTCACTGCTCAAGCAGGGCGATGCATTTGTCTATCTCCCTGACAAGTTTATCGATTTTCTCCCTGGCGGCAACGTGGTCGCCGCCTCCGGTGAAGGCTTCTGCCAGTTTACGGGTTTCTATCTCGGATTCCAGTTCTAAAGTCCGTTTCCTCAAATTTTCACCGGCTTCCTTGCACTGCTGTAACTCCAGACGGAGTTTTTCGTTCTCCGTCTTCTCAGCCTCATACAGCGCAATAAGCTGCTCAAAGTTATGTTTAATCTGAGAAAGCATGGCCGGTTTCAGTATCTTTGCAAATTTAAGAATCTGTTTCGAAAAAATCAAAAAAGATTCCCCAAAAAGTTCTACAGTGTTGCGATGAGTTCCTTGAAAAGGAAGGTCATCCTGTCGGCTGCGGCGTCCGCGGCTGCCACGATGGCGTCTCCGTCGGTTACATAGTCCTCGTCGTCCGTAGCGTGGGCGACGTCGGTGATTACGCTCATTCCGAACACGGGAATGGAGCTGTGGCGGGCCACAATCACTTCGGGCGTCGTTGACATGCCCACGGCGTCGGCGCCTATCAGGCGGAAATATTTATACTCCGCGGGAGTTTCATAGGTGGGGCCGGTGCAGGCCACATAGACGCCCTTGCGTAGGGCGATTCCGTTCTTCGCGGCAATCTCCTCGGCCTTACGGATGAGGGCGGGGTCGTAGGGACGCGTCATGTCCGGGAAGCGCGGGCCGAATTCATCCAGATTGGGGCCGATGAGGGCGTTCGGGAGCAGGTTGATGTGATCCCGGATTATCATGAGGTCGCCCACCTTGAAGCTGAGGTTGGTGCCGCCTGCGGCGTTGGAGACGAAGAGGTATTCTATGCCGATGAGTTTCAGCACCCTCACCGGCAGCACTACCTGGTTCATGGTGTAGCCCTCGTAATAGTGTATGCGGCCCTGCATTGCAATCACGGGTTTGCCGCCGAGCATGCCGGCGATGAAGTTCCCCTTGTGGCCGATTGCGGTGGACACGGGGAAGCCGGGCACATCCCGGTAAGGGATGGTGATCGGATTCTCTATTTCGTCGGCAAGCTTGCCAAGGCCGCTCCCGAGGATGATTCCAACCTTGGGGCGGAAGCCGTTCAGCTGCTTCTGGACATAATCTGCCGCTGCGTGTATGGTTTCAAGTACTGTCATATTTCGAGTTTTTCAATCATTGCTGTGAACAGGAGCGTCATCTTGCTGGCCGCTGCGTCTGCGGCGTGTACGACATCGGCCCCGTCGTTTTCATAGTCGTCGGCGTAGTCGTCGTGGGCTTCGTTGGTGATTACGCTCATTCCGAAGACGGGAAGGCCGGCGTGACGGGCGGCGATAACCTCCGGAACGGTGGACATTCCCACTGCGTCCCCGCCAATGAGGCGGAAGTACTTGTACTCTGCCGGAGTCTCGTAAGTGGGGCCGGTGTTCGCGACGTAAACGCCTTTGCGAAGGGCGATTCCCTTTTCCGCCGCGGTCTGTTCGGCCAGCCTTATCAGGGCCGGGTCGTAGGGCCGTGTCATGTCCGGGAAACGGGGCCCGAGCTCGTCGATATTCGGGCCGATGAGGGCGTTGGGCATGAGGTTGATGTGGTCCCGGATAATCATGAGGTCGCCCACCCTGAAGCTGAGGTTGGTGCCGCCGGCGGCGTTGGAAACCATGAGCACTTTGATGCCCAGGTCCATCATCACCCTTATGGGCAGGACGACGAACTCCATCGGGTAGCCTTCATAGAAGTGAATGCGGCCCTGCATGGCTATCACCCTCTTTCCGCCGAGGGTGCCCACAATGTAGCTTCCCTTGTGCCCCAGTGCGGTGGACACGGGGAAACCGGGAATGTCGCGATAGGGGATTTCGGTGTAGTTTTCAATCTTGTCTGCCAGCTTTCCAAGCCCGCTGCCAAGGACGATGCCCACCGAAGGCATCACCTTGCCGATGCGCCCGCGCACGTACGCGGAAGCACCGGTAACGGTTTCCATACGGGCGTCCATCAGAACTGGTCTGAGGGGGTTTCTTCCGGGGCTTCGGCGTCCCTGCCGGGATACTGGCGAATGGGTTCGTCGTGAAGCAGGTCGTGGCGGATGTAACGGATGGCCTCTTCCAGGCCTTCCGCGAATTTTTCGAAGTCTTCCTTGTAGAGGAAAATCTTGTGCTTGTCATAGATGAAGGAGCCGTCCCCTTCAACGCGACGCTTGCTTTCCGTTATGGTGAGGTAGTAGTCGTTGTTGCCTTTGGTGGCTTTCACGTCAAAGAAATAGGTCCTTTTCCCGGCGCGTACCGGCTTGGAGTACACGTCCTCTGCATTGCGCTCACGCGGACGTCCCCGCTCAAAATCTTCACTGTACATCTTTTTCGACGTTTAAGTATTTATGTCTACAAATTTAGGGAAATAATTCAAAAAATGCTAACTTTGCGCAAACTTTGTGCAAAAAAAGAAAATGCTCAACAGACGCATCCTCCGAATAAAAGCATTCAAGGTGCTCTATGCCTATGCAGAGAACCCGGAAATGTCACTCAAAGAAGCCGTTGCGGCCCTCGACGCCTCGTGTGAGGCCACCCGCAGCCTGTATCTGCAGCTGATGGGAGTGGTGATTCCGCTCACCGCCCATGCCGCCCGTCTTACGGAAGCCGCCCGCTCCAAATTCAACCCCACTCCGGAAGAGGCCAACCCCAACATGAAATTCGTGAACAACGCCCTGGCTCCGCTGCTGGAGAGCGATCCGGATTTCGTGAAGCTAAGTGAAAGCCGGAAGCTTGGCTGGTCGCAGGACGACGCCTTCATCCACTCGCTCTACACCAGCATGAAATCGAAGGTCTGGTTCGAGCAGTACATGAATGCCCCGGGGGCATCCCTCGCTCAGGATATCCAGCTTTTCAAGCACATGTTCGAGGATGAATTCGAAGACAACCCCGCCGTCGAGGCCATAGTCGAAGACCGTTCCATGTGGTGGACCGACGAGCTTTCCTATGCCCTCATGTGCTGTATCAAGAGCCTGGACGCCATCGGCCGGGATGGCAGGTGGGAACTTCCTCCGCTGTACCAGAGCGAGCTTCTGGAAAAACAGGGCCGGAGGGGAGTTGAGAGCGACTCGCGCTTCGTTCACACCCTTCTGGAGGCCGCTTTCGGCCGCTACAGGGAGTATGAGGGCATGATTGCCGGCGCCGTTTCCAAGTGGGACCGCGACAGGCTCTACACCACCGATATAGTCCTGGTGGCCCTTGGCCTTGCCGAGGCCGAAGTCTTCCCGGAAATCCCCGTCAAGGTGAGCATCAACGAATACGTGGAAATCTCCAAATACTACTCCACCCCGAAGAGCCGCAGTTTCGTGAACGGCCTTCTGGACCATCTGGTGAAGCAGCTTGCCGGAGAGGGCCGCGTGAACAAGACAATATAAAAAACGCAGAATATGAAATCCCTTATCTTCTTACTCGACGCTGCCCCGCAGGCTGCCCAGCAGCCTTCCGCAGGCGGTTCCATGTCCATGTGGATTATGCTCATTCTCATCTTCGTGGTGATGTATTTCTTCATGATACGTCCCCAGCGCAAGCAGCAGAAAGAGCTTCAGAAATTCCGCGAAGGCCTCAAGAAGGGCGACAAGGTGGTCACCGTAGGCGGCATCTATGGCGAAATCATAGAGGTCAACGACAAGACCGCCCTCATCCGTGTGGACGGCGACGTCAAGCTCCGTGTGGACAAGCAGGGCCTGGTGAAGGACTATTCGGAGGCTGCCGCAGACGAATACAAGAAGTAAGCTTCCGGCGCCATGGGCATCGGCAAGCGGTTCAGAAACGGACTCCGTACCGGCGGGAGAAACTGGATTCTCCTGCTGGTTTCGGTTATCCTTGCCGCTTCCATCTGGATACTGAGCAATCTTTCCCACACATACTCGGGCACCATCAGCGTGCCGGTAGTGGCCGAGAGCAATATCGACGGCCACAGTCCGGTTTCTTCGAACAGCGTGGTGGTGAGCGCCCGCTGCCGGGTGGAGGGCTTCCGTCTCCTCAAGGAGGGAAGCCGCCGCAAGAGGCAGCCCGTGAGGGTGAGCATCGACAGGGCGGACCTCCGCCGTGCCGGGGCCGACACCTATTTCATCTCCGGAAGCACCAAGAACAACTACGTCAGCCAGATTTTCGGCGACGGGGCGGTGCTGGAAGCCTTCATTACCGACACCCTGCGCTTCGTCTTCCCCGTGGAGAATCACAAGAAAGTGCCCGTGGTGGTGCCACAGAGCCTTTCTTTCCGCTCGCAGTACATGAGGGAGGGGCCGCTTCGCGTGTCGCCGGATTCCATAACCATCTACGGCGAGAAATCCAGGCTGGACGCAATCGAGAAGGTCACCACCTCCCGCCTGAGCCTGAGCGACCTGCATGAAACCACCCAGGGCATGCTCAGGGTGGGGAAGGTCAAGGGCGTGAGGCTTTCCGACGAGCAGGTGAGCTACAGCCTCCCCGTGGTCCGTTACGTCGAACTCAGTTCCACGGTGCCGATGGAAGTCTGGAACGCCCCCGCCGGCCGTCATCTCCAGGTATTCCCGTCCGTTGCCACGGTTACGCTGCGCTGCGTCTTCCCCCTGCAGAAGGATCCCTTCTCCACCATGCGCTTCTTCGTGGATTACCGCGACTTCTCGGCTTCCCTGAACGGCCGCTGCGTGGGGCGCACGATGCGTCTTCCCGCCGGGGTGCTGGAATACCGGATTGAACCGGAAGTGTTTGAGTGCGTGGAATCCGACTGAGCCATGAAAACAGTAATACTCACCGGCGGAATCGGCAGCGGCAAATCCTGTGTCGCGGACTGTTTCCGTTCGCTGGGCGTTCCCGTATACGATTCCGACTCCAGGACCAAAGCCCTCTACGACTCCAACCCTTCTCTTGTGGATGAGCTGGAAAAGGCTCTCGATTGCCCCCTCAGGAGGGCCGATGGCGTCTTCGACCGGGCGGCTCTCGCCGCACGCATTTTCCCGGACCCGTCGGCCCGTGTGCTTGTGGAGAAGACGGTCTACCCCTTCGTGATGAAGGATTTCCTCTCCTGGAGGGAGGCTTCCGGAGCGGTGTGGGTGGTGCTCGAATCGGCCGTCATCCTTCAAAAACCAGAATTCGCGGCGCTGGGGGACTTGTTTATACTGGTGGACGCCCCCGTGGAAAAGCGCATCGGCAGGGTAATGGAAAGGGACGGAATAAGCCGGGAAAAGGTTCTCGAGCGCATGAAGCAGCAGGACGTGGGGCCGGACTCCCGCAAGTGGGACTGGATAATAGAAAACACTTCTTCGAAGGAGGCTCTGATGGCTCGGACGCGCCGTATTTTCGACGAAATTGATTATATTTGCAGGATAGAAACTAAAGAAAAACAGAATATGAAAACAGATCTCGCAAAAATCCTTTCCATCCGTGGACAGCACGGTCTTTTCCGTTATGTGGCCCAGTCCCGCACAGGTGCCGTGGCAGAGGCTCTCGACGGTGGAAAACGCAGCAATTTCGCTGCATCCAGCGGTATCACCACACTGGAAGACATCTCCATCTATACCGACGAAGGCGAGGTTAAGCTCCGCGACGTTTTCGGCAAAATGCACGAGGTGCTTGCCGATGCCCCCGCTCCCGACTCGAAGAGCGATCCCAAGGTGCTCGAGGCCTTCTTCGCCAAGGCCCTTCCCAGCTACGACGCCAACCGTTTCTACGTCTCCCACATGCGCAAGGTGGTTGAGTGGTACAATGCCCTCAAGAACTTCGCATCGCTGGAATTCCTCACCGACGAGGAGCGCGAGGCCGAGGCGAATGCATGATGAAGAGCCTTCAGGTAATAACCCTGGGCTGTTCCAAAAACAGCGTCGATACCGAGCATCTGCTCTCGCAGGTGGCCCGTTCATACAGGATTGTGCCTGAAACCGAGCTCTGCCCCGTGGATGTGCTGCTGGTGAATACCTGCGGCTTCATCGGGGATGCAAAGGAAGAATCCATAAAAGTCATACTCGAATGCGCAGCCCGGAAACAGGCCGGTGAGATTGGCCGTCTGATGGTGTTCGGCTGCCTTTCGCAGCGCTATCCCGACGAGCTTCCCCCGCTTGTTCCGGAGGTGGACGCGTGGTTCGGCGCAAGGGAGCAGGACGCCCTCGTCAGGGCTCTCGGCTGTGAGCCGGCCCCTGCCGGACGCGGCATTCCCCTTGAGGGCCGGAGGCTTCCGTACGCATTCCTGAAAATATCCGAGGGCTGCAACCGCCGCTGCTCTTACTGCGCCATTCCGCTAATCCGCGGCGCACACCGTTCCGTACCCATGGAACAGCTCGAGGCCGAAGCCGCACAGCTCGCCTCCCAGGGGGTAAGGGAGCTGGTGATAATCGCCCAGGACACCACCTACTACGGCCTGGACCTCTACGGAAAACGCTGCCTGGCCCAGCTGCTGGAGCGCCTCTCCCGCGTGGAGGGAATCGAATGGATACGCATCCATTATTCCTATCCGGCCGACTTCCCCGAAGACGTGCTGGATGTAATGAGGACTAATCCCAAGCTGTGCAAGTACATGGACATTCCTCTACAGCACATCTCGGACAAGGTGCTTTCAGCCATGCACAGGGGAGTGGACGGGGAGTGGACCCGCAATCTCATCGCCCGCATGAGGGAGAAGGTGCCGGGAGTGGTCCTTCGCACCACGCTCATCGTGGGCCATCCCGGAGAAGGACGCTCCGAGTTCGCAGAACTGATGGATTTCGTGAGGGAAGCCCGCTTCGAAAGGATGGGCGCTTTCGCCTACTCGGAGGAGGAAGGCACCTTCGGCGCCGAAAATTTACCCGATACTGTAACAAAAAGGACGAAACAGCGCCGTCTGGCACGGATTATGGAGCTCCAGCGCGGTGTTTCCGAAGCGTTCAACCGCTCCAGGGTGGGAAGCCGCTGCCGCGTCCTCGTGGACGCCTGGGCCGACGGCATCCTTCTCTGCCGCTCCCAGTCCGAGAGCCCCGAGGTGGACGGAGAGATACTCCTCCCGTACCGCCCGGAAGATTTCGGCGGGAAAGCCCCCGAAGAGCTCGTGGGGCAGTTCCTGGAGGTGCGCATAACGCAGGCGGACGAATATGACCTTACAGCAGAAGTGATATGACAAAACGCTTTTTAATCCTCCTCTCGGCCCTTGCGGCCGTGTGCTGCTCGCCTCAGGTCTATACCATGCACCTGGACGTAAGGGAAGCTTCTTCAAGCGGGTTCAACCTCGCCAAGAAAACCATCGCCGTAGTCTACATGGAGGATCCCGACGGGGCCGACAGCCTCTTCCGTTCCAACGTTACTTCCTACTTCGTACGCGCCCTGGAAGACGATTATTTCGGAGGTGAGGAGATGATTCCCATCTATGCCATCCCGAAGCGCGATACTGTGGACGTGCAGTTCATGCGCGACCTCATAATGGACAGCAACCGTGACGTGGTGTTCCTTATGAATTCCACTCTCGGCACTCCCGTGCTCGATTCCCTGCATGCCGTGGAAGGCGCCACGTCGGTGGATTCGGCCTTTTTCTGCAGCGCCGCCATTCCGCTGAGCGCGAGCATCTATGTCTACGACAGCATGGCCGTAGACAGCGTGACCACCTACACCGGCAGCCGCATCATGCACCGCAAGGTGTTCACCAGCGGCCTTGTCCCGGAGGAATATGTTGCCGACGACACCATGAAGGACGCATCGGCCAAGTGGGGAGTGCAGGCGGGGAACGCCTTCGCCGCGCGCTTCCTTTCGCAGTGGACCACCCGCGGATTCAGCTTCTATTATTTCGACACCTTCGACCCGGAGCCCTGGCTGCTCGCCCTTGACAAGGCGCGCGAAATGGATTTCACCGGGGCCATCCGCATCTGGTCCGGCTTCCTGGACGACGCGAACCACCGCAAGCGCGCCGTGGCCGCCTACAACATTGCCATGTCGTGTTATCTGATGGACCGCAGGGAGCTCGCTTCGCAGTGGCTGGACCTTGCCGACAGCTATGCCGAGCTGCCGCTCTCACCGGGGCTCCGGGCAAGGATTGCAGGTACGGCCAAATAGTTTTGAAAATCCCTTATAATTTGGTATATTTGCGAATTCAGAATTCATAACAAACAACATACGCTATTATGGCAAACATCGATCTTAAAAAGTACGGTATCAAGGGCGTAAAGGAAATCCTCTACAACCCCACCTATGAGGTCCTCTACAACGAGGAGACCAAGCCCGGTCTTGAGGGCTTCGACAAGGGTCAGGTCACCGAACTCGGTGCAATCAACGTCATGACCGGCGTCTATACCGGCCGCTCTCCCAAAGACAAGTACATCGTGTACGACAACACCACCAAGGAAGGCAAGCCCGGTGAAATCTGGTGGACCACCGAGGGTTATCCCAACGACAACCACAAGATGTCCGTAAAGGTCTGGAAAGAGGTCAAGAAGCTCGCACAGAAGCAGCTCAGCGGCAAGCGCCTCTTCGTGGTGGACGGTTTCTGCGGCACCCACGCCGACACCCGCATGAAGGTCCGCTTCATCATGGAAGTGGCATGGCAGGCCCACTTCGTCACCAACATGTTCATCCGTCCGAAGAACCAGAAGGAATTCGACCAGGAGCCCGACTTCGTGGTCTACTGCGCCGCAAAGGCCAAGGTCGACAACTATAAGGAGCTCGGCCTTCGCAGTGAAACCTGCGTCGCCTTCAACGTGACTTCCCGCGAGCAGGTTATCCTCAACACCTGGTACGGCGGCGAGATGAAGAAGGGTATGTTCTCAATGATGAACTACTACCTCCCTCTTAAGGGCATCGCCGCAATGCACTGCTCCGCCAACACGGACATGAACGGTGAGAACACCGCCATCTTCTTCGGCCTCTCCGGCACCGGCAAGACCACCCTTTCCACCGACCCCAAGCGCCTTCTTATCGGCGACGACGAGCACGGCTGGGACAACAAGGGCGTGTTCAACTTCGAGGGCGGCTGCTACGCCAAGGTAATCAAGCTCGACAAGGAGTCTGAACCCGACATCTACAACGCCATCCGCCGCGACGCTCTCCTGGAGAACGTAACCGTGGACAAGAACGGCAAGATCGATTTCAACGACAAGTCCGTCACCGAGAACACCCGTGTGAGCTATCCTATCTACCACATCGAGAAGATCGTGCGTCCGGACAGCCACGGACCCGCAGCCAAGCAGGTTATCTTCCTTTCGGCCGATGCATTCGGCGTCCTGCCTCCCGTGAGCATCCTCACCCCCGAGCAGACCAAGTACTACTTCCTCTCCGGCTTCACCGCCAAGCTCGCAGGTACCGAGCGCGGTATCACCGAGCCCACTCCCACCTTCAGCGCCTGCTTCGGCCAGGCTTTCCTGGAGCTGCATCCCACCAAGTATGCCGAGGAGCTCGTGAAGAAGATGAAAAAGAGCGGCGCCAAGGCCTACCTCGTGAACACCGGCTGGAACGGTACCGGCAAGCGTATCTCCATCCGTGACACCCGTGGTATCATCGACGCCATCCTGAACGGCAGCATCGACAAGGCTCCCACCAAACTCATCCCTACTTCAACTTCGAGGTTCCCACCAAGCTCGCAGGCGTAGACACCGGTATCCTCGACCCTCGCGACTCCTACAAGAATGCCGCCGAGTGGGAAGAGAAGGCAAAGGATCTTCCACAAGTACGAGTCCAACCGCGCCGGCAAGGCCCTCGTGAAAGCTGGACCTAAGCTGTAATCGTAAGTCCGTCGAAAGCGGGTTGCACAATAGATTTTATTCCACGTTCTGTGCAGGCCTTCTCAAGGTCTGCACAGAATTTTTCATGCTGGGGGAAGGCGTGGCTAAGATGGGTGAGCCAGGTGTGTTTCGCACCAATACGCCCTGCCAGTTCCAGGGCTTCGTCCAGGGAGAAGTGAGAGTGGTGGGGATGGTAGCCCACGGTGTTAAGTGTCACGTGCTCAAGCCCTTCCAGCTTGGAAAGCTCACTCTCCGGAAGCTTGCTCATGTCCGTTATGTAGGCGATGCGCCCGAAGCGGAAGCCTAGCACAGGCATGTCGTCGTGCCAGCCCCGGATGGGAATCACGTTCGGCCTATCGTGAGGCGCTTCCACTATGGCGTTGTCGGAGGGTTTAAGGCTGCCGTCGGCCTGACGGTAGAAATACCCCACGTCGTGCACCCATTCGAGTTCTCCCTTTCCTGAATTGGAATCTACCCGGAAGGGCCTTTCGTCAATCAGCTGCACGTGCCATTCGGGGGCTCCGGGGTATTTGTGTTCGGCGAAGGCGTAGGCGTAGTCGTTGCGAAGGGTGCGGAGCACTCTTTCTTCGCAGTATATCTCCACGGCCTTCCGGTCTATATAATTAAAGGAACGGACATCGTCCAGTCCGCCGGTGTGGTCCTTGTGGTTGTGGGTGAGAAGGATGGCATCGAGGTGCCTCACCCCCTGCGAAAGCATCTGGCTGCGGAAATCCGGCCCGGCGTCCACCAGAATCTTTAGGCCTTCGTGCTCCACCAGGGCCGACGCCCGGAAACGCTTGTCGCGGCTGTCGGCCGAACGGCATACCTCGCACTGGCATCCTATGATGGGAATGCCCTGCGACGTGCCTGTGCCGAGAAATGTGAGCCTTGTCATATTACAATGTCCTCCAGTGTGTTTACCCTGTTGCGGTCGAAGGGGTGTTCGATGCGGATGTAGTTGCCGGTGTATCCGCCCATCATCCCGTCCTTCGCCGACGACTCCCAGAGCACTTTTTCCGGCAGCCCTTTGTTGGCCTTCACGAAATCTTCGTGCAGGCTGGCGCAGAGCTCTTCAAGGGCCGCTACGCGGGCGCTCTTCACCTGTTCG
>CAJOCS010000029.1:0-13697 GCA_905233655.1 uncultured Bacteroidales bacterium
CTACGCCCTTGCGGGAGAAATAGTCTTTCTCGAAGGGGAAGATGATGAAGAGCCTGTCGACGTATTTTTGAAGCTTCCGGATTCGGCCTTCGCGAGATGCCCATACCTTGGGGGCAATATAATAAAATACCTTGAAACCGGCTTTGTGGGCGAATTCTGCAATGCGGAAGTTGAAACCGGGGTAGTCGATGAGAACCACCGCGTCGGGCTTCCAGCTAAGGATGTCCTCCTTGCAGCGGCGAAGGCGGCCGAGAAGCTTTCCGCCGCTCCGGATTACCTCCCAGAACCCCATGACCGCACCCTCGGCATAGTTCGAGACCATGTTGCTCTGCCCCTGCCTGTCACGGCATACGGCATCCATCAGGGGCCCGCCCCAGTAGCGTATGTCCGCTCCGGGGTCTTTGGCGTAGAGACCCTTCATCAGGTTCGACCCGTGGAGGTCGCCCGACGCTTCGCCGGCTATGAGATAGTATTTCACAGCAGTTTTCTCAGTCTTTCGTATTCCTTGTATTCGGTGCGGTCCACAGAGTGGGGGGTGATGGTAATCCATCCCGCCTCGTTCAGGCTGTGGTCGCCTTCGTGAGGGGCGGTTTCGTCGTCGATGAAGTCTCCTATCATCATGTATGCGTCTTCACCCTCTTCAAGGGGTTTGGAGGTGTCCACAGGGTCGAATCCGGCGGCTTCATAGTTCAGGAGGCGGTCGTAATCCCAGCTCTGGAATTCCCTGACCCAGTGTCCGCGGCCCTGGCGGGTTATCTTCACGCCTTTGATTTCAGAGTCGGGAATGTCCGGGAAGTTGATGTTGTAAAACAGCCCGAAACTGTCTTTCGGCCAGTTGTCCAGAAGGAAATGGATAATTGCGGGAAGGCGCTTGCGCACAACCGAGAAATCGGCGTCGGGCCGATAGTTGCAGAGCGACACCCCGATGGCTTTCACCCCGTTCAGGGCGCCCTCCTCGGTGGCTCCGAGGGTGGCCGAATAGTTTGCGGCCATGGATGCGTTGGAGCCGTGGTTGATTCCACAGATCACGAGGTCGGGGTCGCGGTTCTCGAAGCAGTACTCGAGGCCGAATTTGACGCACGATGCGGGCGTGGCGTCAAGATACTCCCACCGGCCTGGAGACATATCCGGAAGGCTCTTGTGCACCAGCCTCTTGTAGCCCAGCGAAACGGCCATGGACATTGCGCTCTGGTGGAATTTGGGTGCCACCACAGTGATGTCCCCGAATTCCGTCATCACCTCTGCAAGAGTCTGCAGACCAGCGGCCCTGTAGCCGTCGTCATTTGAAATCAGTATCTTCATTCTGCGTTTTCGTATCCAAAATAGTATCCTTTCTTCGCCGTGGGCACACCGTCGCGCATCCAGGCCGGCTCAGGGGCTCCCTGGAGGTAGTAGTCGAAGAACTGCTGCAGACGGATGGAAAGGTCCTTGCGGTTGCGTCTCTGGCGCAGGTTGTGCGCCTCGCCATTGTATTCCAGCAGCCATGCGGGCTTCCCGAGGCGTCTCAGGCCCATGAACAGCTCTATTCCCTGGTACCACGGCACGGCACCGTCGTTGTCGTTGTGCATGATAAGTACCGGTGTGGTCACGTTCGGAAGGCCGAAGAGGGGAGAATTCTCCATATAGAGCCCAAGACCGCTCCAGAGGTCCCGGCCAATACGGCTCTGGGTCTGCTCGTACTGGAACTGACGGCTCATGCCACTCTCCCAGCGGATTCCGCCGTAGGCCGAGGTCATGTTCGCCACGGGCGCTCCGGCGCCTGCCGCCTTGAACATGGATGTGCGGGTAATGAGGTAGGCAACCTGGTACCCGCCCCAGCTCTGGCCCTGGATGGCCATATTGTCGGCATCAATCCAGCTGTAGCGGTCGATAAGGGCCTGGGCGCCGCTCACTATGCAGTTGTAGGCGCTTTCGCCGGGAATGCCGGAATGGTACACGATGTCCGGGATGAACACCACATAGCCCCTCGAAACGAAGAAGGGCACATTGATGATGGACCACATGGGCTGCACCTGGTAGTGGGTGTAGAGGGTCTCGGAGTAGAGTTCGTAGAAGTAGACAATCACCGGGTACTTCTTCGAAGGGTCGAAGTCCTCTGGGGTGTAGAGCAGACCGTCGAGCGGGGTGCCGTCGAAGGCGTTCCAGTGGATGAGCTGCACGTCGCCCCAGTTGTATTCGGAAATCTGGGGGTTTATGTCGCTGAGTTTGATGTCTTTCCGGCCGGGAGCGGTGCTGTACCAGAGGTTCATGGGCTCGCGGAAGTTACCCTTCTGCCAGAAGAAGACGTCAGCCTTGGAGGCCTTGGTGAAATGGTTCCAGCTGAAGCCGCCGCTGTCTATCACGCGGAAACTCCTTTCTGGCCTTGAGAGTTGCACTCTGGCGATTCCGTTTTCCTTGGTGACGTTGTTGAAGAGCGACATGTAGATGGTCTCGGGGGTGCGGATATTGCGGTCGTACTCGAAATCCTTCGTGCGGATATAGCGGTAGGTGAGCTTGTCGGCACGTCCGGCGGTGAGCTTCTGGGGAGCGCTGCCGTCCATGGGGACGCGCCAGATGTCGTAGCGGTCGTAGAGAAGCACCGCGCTGTCGTCGTCCAGCCAGTCGCCGCGGCCGCAAGGGTCGGCATAACCGGGACGGTCGTCAGTCTCGTCCCAGAAGGGAAGGCCGATTCCTTCGGTAAGGCAGCGCGTCTGCCCGGAGGTTATGTTGTATGCAAACCACTGTCCGGCGGCGTAGTCCCACCAGAGCACGTGCTTGGCATAGGGGGAAATCTGGATGCTGTCGAAGCAGCCCCGTGCAATCTCCCTTCGGCTGCCGTCGTTAAGGGAAATCAATTCCACCTTTTTCTCTCCATAAATGTTCCACTGGCTTTCGATGGGATTCACTTCCTCATAATAGAGGACCCATTCGCTGTCGCCGCGATTGCCAAGGCGGAGGGTGCCGGCGAAACTGGTATAAAGTGGAACAAGTTCCCCGCCTATGAAAGCTGCTGTAAAGCTTTGTTCGGAGAAGTCGTCCTCGTTTGCCTTCCAGAAGGGCGGAATCATGTCGGCGTCCCAGTTCCAAATATCCAGGCCCGGGGTTTCAAAACTCACCAGGGTGGTGTCGTCTTCCGGAACGAATTCCTGAATTCCTACAAAGATGCGGCGGCCGTCGTCGCTGAAATAGTAATTGCTGTTTTCCGTTATGCCCCAGCCCTCGGGAACGCGCCTCATCTCGTCGGGGCCGATCAGCCTGCGCCCGCCTTCGCCTTCGCGCCAGATCCACATCTCGGCATGGGTGGAACCGCTGTCGGCCTCCTCATCGGCCTGGGCGTAGAGGGCCTGCCGGCCTTCCTCGTCGAAAACGGGAATGTCGTGGAATCCGGTGGTGTCCGAGACGAAGCACATCGTACGGGAGTTGACGTCGTAGATTGCCACATAGGAGGAATCCTTCGAGCTCTTGCGCACCATGGCCAGCCTGTTTCCGTCCCTGGAGAAGTCGTAGTCGTCTACGCGGGAGAGGGTGTCGATGCTCCCGCTTGCGAAATGGTACACCGCAAGGCTGCGTCCGAGGCGCTTTGCCCCCCGGTCGGCCTTTGCGACGAAACTGGTGTCGGAAGTGCTGAAGGCAAAGGCGTCAAGCCCATGGTCGCTCATCTGGAAAGACTTGACATTGGGGTACTTGACAATCTCGCCGGTGCGAAGATTCACAATCGCGAGTGAATCCTGGGGCATGTCGTCGCCCTTTTTCTTGTCGATGCGGGCCTGGCGGGTCTCGCTGAAGTACGGTTTAATCAGGCACACTGCATAGCTGTCGTCGTCCAGGACGCTGAGCTCGTATCCGCGGGGGATGCAGATTTCCCGTCCTTTCCTGCCGAAGGTGCGGATGTAGAGGTTTCCATCGCCTTCCTGGGGGTTCACCTGGTAGGTAATCACCTGGCCGGAGGGGGAGAGGGCAGGGGATACCAGGGCCTGCCAGCTGTCGAAAACGCTGTGGTCGAGGGGGCGTTTTCCGGCCTGCAGATTGAAGGCGCAAACGAGTAGCAGTATTGCAGTCAGTGTCTTTTTCATATAGTTCCATTTTATAAGTCCAAAGGATATGAGGCGCATACAGACAGGTCTGCATAGCCCCTGACGCCGTATACGACGGCTTTGTCGGTGAACTGCCACAGTTTCCAGGGGGCGCTCGAAGGCGGCTCGCTGTTGTATCTGGCAATCCATAGCGGGTAGTCCCGCTTTATTTCGTCGTCCAGGATGTCCCTGGCGTAACTGTCCGAAGTATAGATGACCGGAGTCCGTCCGTAATGCTCCTTTACGGCCTCGAGCCATTGCTTAGCCTTTCGGTTTACCTCCCCGCGGGTGCATCCGCGGTGCATCGTCTCTATATCCAGCACCGGCGGAAGGTCGTTGTAGCTCAGCGACACCGAGCCAATGTAGTTCCGCGCCTGTGCAATAGGGTCGGTGGAGGTGCGGAAAAAGTGGTATGCTCCGCGCCTCAGGCCCGCCGCGCGAGCCGCCTCCCAGTATTCGGCGAAGCGGTCGTCCTTCATTTCCAAGCCCTCGGTGGCTTTCAGCACCACCGCGTCCAGCGGCAGTATGGTGCGGGCCCTCCTTAGGTTCTTGCATGTCTTCCCGTCCTGGCCCACCACCACTTTCAGCGAATCCCAGACCACGCTCCTGTTGTGGTGCGACAGGTCCAGCACAAAGTGCCTGTACCCTTCCGGTACCGCCGCTCCCACGCTCCTGTCTCCCCCCAGAATCAGATGCGGTATGAGCACAACCAGCACCAGGGCTGCCGCAGCCCCGGCCAGCGCCCAGGGAGAAATCTGCTTTTTCTTAGGCTTCCGGGCCCTTTTCTTTCGTCTTCGCTCCGGCAAGGTAGGCTGTAACGTTAATGATTATATAGAGCGTGAAGCTGGACAGCACTGCAAGGCTCCAGTTCATGCCGCATATCCATGTCATGGCGCAGCAGATAATTACCCCTTCGAAGAACAGTCTTCTGCGCCTTGAAGCCAGAAGGGCGCGGATGCCGCCTCCTTTCTGGATTTTCATCCCGAAGCAGGGGATTTCGCTCACCACCAGAAGGCTCAGCACCACAGCCACCAGAGGCAGTGCCCACCAGCTCTGTGCCATGGAGTCCTTCCATTCGCTGTGATACATCAGGTACACCAGGGAGCCAACTATCAGTGCCGACGTGGGCGTGGCTACGCCGAGGAAGTCGGAGTGCTGACGCTCGTCCACGTTGAATTTCGCAAGACGCAGCGCCGAACACACGGCAAGGATAAGGGTAATCCAGCGAGTAACGCCCACCCATGCTCCCACTTTGTCCATCGACGCCCATAGCATCAGGGCGGGAAGCACGCCGAAACTCACCATGTCGGAGAGGGAGTCGAGTTCCTTGCCGATATCCGAGTACGCACCCAGCAGACGGGCGCTCAGCCCGTCGGCGAAATCGGCCACACAGGCGCCCAGCATCAGGTAAAAGGCCGTGTCGGGCGCTCCGTGAAGTGTCAAAATCACTCCCACGGTCCCGCAGAGGAGATTCATGGAAGTGATAGTGTTGGGGATATGCTTTCTGATGCCCATCCTACTGGATGTTCAGCTGGCGGCGTATCGCTACGGGGATAGCCCTCTTGTTCACTACGAAGTTGAGGGTCTTGGCCCTTACGAAGCTCTCCGACATGTACCAGATACCATTGTATTTACCGGTGACGCCCCAGGAGTTCTTGATGAGATAGTACTTGGTGCCGTTCTGGTCGTGTGCGGTGCCGAAAAGATGCATTCCATGGTCGTCAGTGGAGGTTTTCTCGTCGAACATGCGCTGACGGATGTCCTGGTCCACCTGAAGCTCGGCCATAAGGCGGGGAGCGTCGGCGGGAGCGGAATTGTCGGGACCCACCCAGCGGGCCTGGTCGGAACCGCTGTTGCTGAGGGCTTCCACGTCGAGCAGGACTGCAAGCCCGTCACGGGTGAAACCGGGTTCGGAAACGTCGCCGCCCCAGAGCACGGTGTAGCCGTTGGTGATGGCGTTGTCGATTATGGCCATGAAGTCGTCCAGGGGAACGTTGTATGCGGGGCTCCAGCGCCAGTTGTCTTCCACCTCAAGCACGAAGGGCTTCCAGAAGGGATGATGGGTGAAGGAAGTGATGTTGATATATTCGTCCGTGTCGATTCCCATGGCCTCACGGTAGCTGGCGGGAGTGTAGTTCACGCCGCCCTCGGTGAACTCCTCGGGAATCTCGCCCAGGTAGGCGTCCAGGATTCCGTCGAAGCCCTTGGGCCACACGGGGGTGAGCTTGCGGTTGGGGTTCTTCACTATTGCGTCCACGTATGCCTTGAGCACGGCGTCGAGCTCGCCCTGGACGGGGAGGTCGTAGCCGTAGTTCATGCCGGAGAAGGCCGACTGGGGCACGAGGCCGTATTCGCGGATAACCTCGAGCACGTCTCCGAAGCCGGAGCCGGCGGCCATGTTGAGGTGGCCGTTCAGGCGCACGTACTTGAGGGCGCGGTCGTGATATGCGTTTCGGATAATGAACATCTCCGAGAAGTCCGGATACTGGGTGCTGTCCCTGAGATTCTTTGCCTTGATAACCTCGGATTCAAGGAAGCTGAGCGCGGAAAAACACCAGCAGGTGCCGCTGCGATACTGGTTCTTGATGGAGGTTATGGGGAGTTCGATTTCGTTCGTGAAAGTGTAGTCGTCTGCCTTGGGACGGGGTGCCTGGCCCTGGGCCGATGCCGAAAGCGCCACAATGCAGAGTGCCGAAACGGCGAGAATCAATTTTTTCATTTTTACCAGTCTTTCTGTTTTCACAAATCTAAGCAGAAAATCGTAAATTTGCAACATTATGTCTCAAATACTGTATATACACGGAATGGGCGGAGGGGCCGACAGCCGCATCCCCCGCCTGCTGAACTCCCATTTTGCCGGGAGCGATGTCCGGGTGTGTGTCCGCACCTATGATTTCGAACCGGAGAAGGGCCATGCCCAGATTCTCTCATGGGTAGAGGAGCTGAAACCCGATCTGCTTATCGGTGAGTCTCTGGGGGCTGTCCAGACGCTCAGGATACCTGGAATCCCGAAGCTTTTCGTTTCCCCTTCTCTCGGAGGAGCGGAGAATCTCTATCGGCACAGGCGCCTCTCGCTTATCCCCGGCGTGAAATGGTATATGTCCCACTGCATGTTCCGGGTAAAGGAGGGAGACCGCCAGAAGCTCGATTTCAGCTACAGTATGCTGCGCCGTTACGGCCCCCACTGGGACGAGGCCGTAAGGGTGGCCGCCGCCGATCCCTGCCCCCGTTTTGCATTTTTCGGCCGTTTCGACCACTACCGCAAGAGCGGAGTCGTGAGCCTGGAACGCTGGAAGGAAATGTTCGGAGACTGTTACGAAGAGTACGACGGCTCGCATTTCATGGAAGAAGAGTACGTCGAGAGCCTTCTGGTGCCTAAAATCTTGCAGATGCTCAAATAAATACATATATTTGCAGGATAAATCCGACAGATGAAAAAACTAGTTCTCACAGCCGCGCTTTTGCTTTCGCTCGCAGCCCTTTTTTCCTGCAGGCGCACCGTCTATGTACCCCGTCCCACGATTGACCTCGTATGGCAGATAGTTTCGGACACCGCCTCCCGCAGGCAGGTGGCCGCAACCGCCGGCAGCTGGGGCCCTTCCGGCAGCATCGCCATTTTCGGCGAGCCCTCGGATGCCATGGCCCTCGGCCAGCATCTTGCCAGCGTGGATGTGGTGGACAATGTGGACGCACGCACCGAACGCGACTCGATTCCGGACTTTGCAGGTGAGGTTATAGACATCATAATGGATTCCTACAACGCTCCCTACAGCCATTTCCTTGATTCGGGGCAGGAGGGACTGGACAGCCTCAGGGCCCTTGCCGTGGAAGGCGCCATGTACGCCTGGGATTCCACCAGCCTCGGGCGTTCGTCGGACCGCACCGTACGTCTTTTCAAGAACCGTGCGAAGATTCTGGTATTCACATCGCCGCTTCAGGCCCGCTGGGGCCTTTTTGACGCCGATACCCTCCAGCAGCTCGCCGGAGGCCGCTGCCACCTGCTTTCTCCCTCGAAACTCATGCTCGGCCAGGCCATGCAGTCCGGCCCCGCCGCCATTGTCGTCTGGACATCGGCCCTCGTGAGCGGCGCAGGCGTCTACGACAGCGTATTCGAAGAACTTGAACACGAAGGCAGCAGCCTCAAGGTGATGGTTCCCGAGGCGGCCTTCGACATCCGCACCGAGCTCCGCAACCTGCTTCGCCAGGCCAGGGCCGACGGAATCTCTTCCCTCGACGTTCTGGTGATAGACAGCTTCGCTGCCGATCCGGGCCAGCTTGAATCCGAAATCCGTATGATACGCCGCGAGGGCACCGAGGAGGATCTCGCTTTCTCCCGCATGCTTTCGCCTTCGTTCAGAATACTCACTCCCGCGGCATCGGTGGCCCGTGAAATATACGGCCTGATGCGCAGTGAGAACCTGTTTGCCCACAGGATTGCCCGTCCTGCGACGCATTACTTCGAGACCGACGAATCCGACGATGGTGAGATTGTAATCGTCGAACTGGGGGCAAGATATGTCCGTTCCGCCTATGTTCCGGATTTCGATTAGCCCGGAGGAGATAGGCAAGCTGGAACTGGTGTCGTTCGACGGCGACATCGAAGTCATCGACTCAGTCGACGAGCGTTTCTTCAGCGCGATACGTTATCTGAAGCGTCAGACCATCCTGGGTTTCGACACTGAGACCAGGCCCACCTTTTCCCCGGACCAGCGCTCCGGCGGGACAGCCCTCCTGCAGCTTTCCGGCGGCGGAAGGGCATACCTTTTCCGTCTGAATAAAATCGGCCTTCCGAAGCAGCTCGCTTCCATTCTGGCCAGTTCGGCAATAGTCAAGGTTGGGGCCGCGACCGGCGAGGACGTAAACGGACTTGCCCGAATCACTCCTTTTATTCCGAGGAACTTCGTAGACCTTCAGAGCATAGTCTGGGAGTACGGAATCCGTGACAAGTCAGTCAAGAAGATGACTGCCATCATCCTGGGCGTAAAGATTTCCAAGGCGCAGCAGCTTTCCAACTGGGAGGCCGAGCATCTGAGTGAGGGACAGAAGCGTTATGCCGCAACCGACGCCTGGGTGTGCCGCGAGATGTACCTCAGGCTCCTGAGGGAAGAAAAGCATCCCCTCACTATGGAACAGCGTTTCCCGGAGCGCTTCACAGACAATCAAGACAAATGATAAAAGTCACACTGAAACCGCGCAGGGAGGACTCCCTTCTGCGTTTCCATCCATGGGTTTTCTCGGGCGCGATTGCCCGTATCGACGGAAATCCCGCCGAGGGCGATCTGGTTGCCGTCCATTCCGCCGATGGCGGCTTTCTCGCCTGGGGCCATTACCAGATTGGCTCCATTGCGGTGCGTATTCTGAGTTTCGACGAGAACCCTCCGGAGGCCGGTTTCTGGGAGGAGATGCTCCGCCGCGCATACCGGATGCGTGTGGCCTGCGGTCTTGAGAAGGAGGGATGGAGCAACTGCTACCGCCTGGTTCACGGCGAAGGCGACGGTCTTCCTGGTCTTATTGTGGACTATTACGACGGCGTATGCGTCCTTCAGTCCCATTCAGTGGGCATGTTCCGGGCTAAGGGAGAAATATGCGAAGCCCTCCGGAAAATCTACGGCCCTGCCCTGAAGGCCGTCTACGACAAGAGTTCCGGCACCGCCCCTTTCAAGGCCGGTCTGGAGCTTGTGGACGGCTATCTCTGGAAGGCCTACGGCTTTTCCGACGACGAGCAGCAGGTGCTCGAGGGTGGCTGCCGTTTCCTGGTGAACTGGACCGAGGGGCAGAAAACGGGTTTCTTCCTGGACCAGAGGGACAACCGTGCCGCGGTAGGCCGCCTTGCAAAGGGACGCAATGTGCTGAACCTGTTCTGCTATACCGGCGGCTTTTCGGTCTATGCCCTCAAGGGCGGTGCCGTCCACGTGGATTCGGTGGACAGTTCCCGCAAGGCCATGGACATGGTGGAAAGGAATATAGGCCTGAACGGCTTCGACGCGTCTTCGCACGAGGGTTTCTGTGCCGATGCCATCGAGTTCCTTCGCGACGTCCCGGAAGGGAAGTACGACCTGATGATTGTGGACCCGCCCGCATTCGCGAAGCATCGCGGAGCCCTGAAAAACGCCCTCAGGGCATATCAGAGGCTTAATGCGGCGGCAATTTCAAAGGTGGCCCCCGGCGGGTTTGTCTTCACCTTCAGCTGTTCCCAGGTGGTGGACAAGGAGGCTTTCGCGCTGGCTGTATTCTCGGCCGCCGCGCAGTGCGGCAGAAGCGTACGCATCCTGGACAGGATGAACCAGCCGTGCGACCATCCGGTGAATATCTATCATCCCGAAGGGGAATACCTCAAGGGACTGCTCCTGTACGTTGAGTAACTAATCCTGGGAGAAATCCTTCAGCTCTTCGCGGTAGGCGTTGAAAATCTTGGACTTTGAGAGGAAGCCCAGGTACTTCCTTTCGCGGCTCAGCACCGGCAGGTTCCAGGCGCCGCTCTTTTCGAATTTCCGCATCACATCCTCCATGGGCTCGTCCTCGAATACGTATTCGGGGGCCTGGCGCATGTAGTTGTAGACGTGGCGTATCTTGTAGAGGGAGGAGTCGAACATGTCGCTCCGGATGTCGGAAAGAAGGACGTATCCCACAAAGTGCCCGTGACGGTCAAGCACGGGGAAGATGTTCCTTTCCGAACGGGCGACTCCAGCGACTCGTTTTCCTGAACGCTTTCAAAATCGGTTTCCAGCAGAGAAGGCAGTTTCAGAAGGGTGAGGACCGCTTGGTCGGAATCGTGGGTAAGGAGCTCTCCGCTGGCCGCGATTCGCTTTGTATAGATCGAGTACTTCTCGAAAAGGCGCATCACGCCGAAGGAGATGGACGCCGTGAGGATGAGGGGAACCAGCAGCTGGTATCCGCCGGTGATTTCGGCAATAAGGAAGATGGCGGTGAGAGGTGCCTGCATAACGCCGGCCATGAGTCCGGCCATTCCCACCAGCACGAAATTCGCCACCGGGATGCTGTCCGGCTTAATCATGTTCACCGTCGAAGCCATTACGAATCCGGCCACGGCGCCCATGAACAGGGTGGGACCGAAGGTTCCGCCGACTCCGCCTCCCGCATTAGTGAATGTCATCGAGAACACCTTCAGCAGGAGCACCAGGACGAAGAACCAGATGGCACCGTCGGCCGTTCCGTTGAGCATCGTCGCAATGGAGCCGTAGCCTTCACCGAGCAGCGGGGGCAGCATGTATACCATGCCGCCGAGGGCCGCCGCACAGAGCAGCCAGCGCAGCCAGTGGTTCCGGAGTTTTCCCATCAAATCTTCCAGCGCCAGTGTGGTGCGCAGGAAGTAGAGTGCGCAGAAGGCGCAGAAAACGCCCAGCAGAATATAATAGGGGACATTCCGCATGGAGAACTCCACCAGAGTGGCGGTGAAAGGCGTAATTCGCCCTAGACAGAGGTAGGACACAAGCGTGGCCGAGACTGAACTCAGCATCAGGGGAAGGATGCTGCTCATCGAGATATTGAAAAGCAGGATCTCGAGGGTGAAGAGCACGCCGGAGAGGGGAGCGTTGAAAATGCCCGCCAGTGCGCCTGCGGCACCGCATCCGAGCAGCAGGGTCATCCCCCTGTAGGAAAGCTTGCAGCGTCGCGCAAGGTTGGAGCCGATTGCGGCGCCGGTATAGACGATGGGCGCCTCGGCACCCACGGAACCTCCGAAACCTATCGTGAGGGCACTGGTCAGAAGGGAAGACCACAGATTGTGGGAGCGAATCTTGGATTCATTCTTCGATACGGCCTGAAGCACTTTCGTCACCCCGTGGCCGATGTTGTCCTTTACAATATAATGTACTATGAACCAGCTCAGGAGCATTCCCGCACCGGGGAGGAAAATCCACGGCCAGCGTGAGCCGTGAAACAGAGTGGAAAGCCCCGTCTGGATGCCGTGAATGGCAAGTTTGAGCCCAACCGCAGCCAGCCCGCAGAGCAGTCCCGTCGCCATTGACAGGACAACCAGGACCCGCTTTTCCGGCATATTACGGAAAAGGGTCCTCAGCGGACCCCATAAGTGTTTTACGGCTGTTTGCAGGGGCGAGTGCATGGCTTACTCGTCGTCCTGACCGTTGGAATACTGGGCGATGTTGTCGTCCGGGAGGGTTTCTCCGGAGGCGTCGGAAGCGTCGGCGCTTCCTCCGGCCACGGCCTCGTTCTCGGCATCCTCTTCCCCTTCAAGCCAGCGGGCTACGTCTTCGAGGTCGTCGGTCTTGACGTTGATCTTTACAAGATAGATGGCATCCGGCACCTCAACCGTCACTGCATAGAAAGATGTTCCGTCCGGCTTGGGATACTTTACAAGGTCGTTGAGATAGTCGCTGAAACCCTTGGGGTATTTCTCCGCAAAAGCCTCTGCCAGGTCCGGATGCTGGGACAGCTTTTCATAACTCACCACGTGTCTTTTCTTGATGACTGCCATATACTATTTCTTCTTGTAGGTTTTCGCTGCAATATTACGTGTTTGTTTTGAACTCTGCAAGTGCCCCAATGAATTTTTTCCGCTTTTTTTGAAGAAAAATGATTTCTGCTGCTGTTTTTTCTCCATATTGTGCTCCGTGAACACCGGGGAGAAGTCTCTCGGGTCCAGTCCGGAGTAGAACATTACCGACGACGTGGTCATTGGTGTGGGCGTGAAATCCTGCACCTGGTCCATCCATATTCCCTTTAGGGCCGGGTGGTTCGACAGGCACTCCATGTCCTTCATGGTACATCCCGGGTGGGAAGAGATAAAATATGGAACCAGACCCACATGGGTGCCAGCCTCGCGGTTCACGGCGTCGAATTCTTTGCGGAGTCTCTCGAAGAGTTTGAACGAGGGTTTGCCCATAAGCTGGAGCACATGGTCCTCGGTGTGTTCGGGAGCCACCTTAAGCCTTCCGGAAGTGTGGTCCAGCACCAGGGTTTTCAGGTAGGGTTTCGAACTCTGGTCCACAAACCCGTCCTCGGTGAGGAAGAGGTCGTAGCGGATTCCGCTGCCTATGTAACTGTGCCTGATGCCTTTCTGCGAATCTATCTTCCGGTAGAGCTCCATCAGGCGGGTATGGTCGCAGTCCAGGTTGGGGCAGCGTTTCGGGAAAAGGCATGAGCGCCGGCGGCATGCATCCGAAGGCCATCGTGGCCATGAACTGGAGCAGCGGCGAGGTACGGTCGGGGCAATTCCTTCTGCCGGACGACTTCACGCAGTATATCCTTAAGTTTAAGGATTCCGCCGTGTGGCCGACGGCCGAAGTAGAGTTAGCGTACCACCGGATGGCGCGGAAAGCCGGCATCTCGATGGAAAACTGCCGGCTGCTGTCGATTGAGGGGCAGAACCACTTCCTGACGGAGCGGTTCGACAGGAAGGACGGGCGCAAGTTGCACACGGCGACGCTGCGGGCGCTGAACGGCGAAACCGTCTCTTACGAGCAGTTGCTGAAGGTCTGCCGGAAGATGCGGCTGCCGTACTCCGATATGGAGCAAGTGTTCCGGCGCGCGGTTTTCAACTACGTGGCGGGCGTGTGCGACGACCACGACAAGAACTTCTCATTCATTCTCACGCCAGATGGCGTATGGCGGCTTGCTCCCGCATACGATGTGACGTTCACGGTGAACTTCATTAACAAATTCATC
>CAJOCS010000029.1:13731-19830 GCA_905233655.1 uncultured Bacteroidales bacterium
TTGCGTTTGCCGAGCGGGGCGACATTAAAAACGCCGCATCTATTCTGGACGAGATTACGGACGCCGCAGGCTCGTTTCAGGCGCTTGCCGATGAGATTGGGATCGACAAGAACGTCAGCTCTTTAATCACCGAACATCTAAACACCCATTTGCCTGCTAAAGGGTCCTGATTCTGCTTCTCAGCAATTCAATATATGACGATTTAAGTTCGTCTGACAGGAATGACCGTTGAATCTCTTCCTCAAACTTGGGAAGGAGATCCAAATACTTCTTCTTCACGCGGTCGAAGACGATTTCAGGAACGCCACAAGTACGATATGCGGCTTTAAAGTCAGCATCTTTCATCCGTTTCTTTTTCCCATTGAGATTGAGTGCCAACTCTTCGTCATCGGCAGGATTACTCAATACGGCGCTAAGCCGGGGTGAGGACAGGCTCGCCGGCGGGAGAATACAGCGAGAAATTTTTCAG
The DNA here is from genome assembly GCA_905233655.1 of uncultured Bacteroidales bacterium. GTDB lineage: Bacteria > Bacteroidota > Bacteroidia > Bacteroidales > UBA932 > Cryptobacteroides. The sequence goes on from CAJOCS010000029.1 coordinate 14,201, forward strand.
GTGCATATCGTTGTTCCCCGTAAGCCAGGAGAAATACACCAGCTCCAGGAAATCCACCATATCCAACTGGGCGTTGGCCGAATACTTACGGATAGCCTTGCCTATCTGCTCGTATGAACTCCGATACTTATGCTCGGTCTGGCGCTCGGTAAGCTGGCACATATCTTCCATTGCAATCTTTTCCCCATCGGCCTTACGGTCGATTCGTTTAGTCAGGTAGCCGATGCTGCCGTCTTTCATCCGGATGAGCGTATGGGGAACGACCTTGATTCTTGCAATCTCGGCAAGGTGCATGGTCAAATCCTCATTCTCGGGTAGCATCGCAAAGCTTTCTGTCTGAGGCTTGAAGATATAATCGCCCCATAAACCTACTATTGTGAGTTTCTGGGAATCTTTGTGCTTATCAAGGTTCAAGGATAGTTTAGGCTGCACACCAGTCAGCGTCGTCTGTGACTTGATTACTTGGGCGGCCAGTTCATCCATTTGCGCACGAGTATAATCCAATGAAGGAGCAGAGGCAGTTCCGAAGAACTTCCGGCAACATCCCTTGTGGAAATCGACCTCTCCCGGTCCGAGTTCCTTATAACAATACAAACACTTACTCATCACCGTCCTCCTTTATGGGAATCACACTTACAGCGCCAATGCAGTCCTTACAACAGAGAAGAAGCAGGGAGAATCGGTCCAGTTCACTGATGTCCGTATTGCGCAGGGCCACATCCAGAAGCCAACCCTCCGGAATGAGGCCGTCGAAGAACGGGAAAAGTACCGGAGACTTGTAGGGCTTCTCAGATAAAGGAAGTGTCAGACTGACGGGTCCCGCGGCCGCATCAGCAAGATACTCCTTGTCATACTGGAACTCATAGCCCTCATCCGTTTCTTCCAGGATTCCGGCTGTCTTCCCTTTGTATTGAATCAATGCTTTACTCATTTCACCTTCTTTTGAGGAACCAGTTCGTATCCGAACAAATCTAACACCTGGGCAACTTTGTCCATTCGGACCGTGGCCTTGCCCTGCTCGAGTTCGCGGACGAAGTTTAAGCCTACGCCTGACTTCATCGCAAGATCCACCTGCGTCAGGCCATGCTCTTTCCGCAGGTTCTTTAAGGTTAAAGATATGACGTTACTATTCATAATTACATTCGTTCGGATGCAAATATATGAATAATTATTGAAATTACATCAGAACGAATATAAAAGAAGCTCGTTTCACTCAATTACATCCGATAGGATGTTGTTTGCTATTATCCTCTTCGGCAAAAAATCTGCGTAATACTACGGGGGCTTTTATGCGTAGAAATAGTTATCTGCCTGTGCATCAGTGGTATAACTTGTTGCAGTATAACTCGTTATCGTTGTAGAATATCTTCTCCCCTATTTCCGCCGCAATTTCTTTTTGCGATTCAACGTTTTTGGTGATTGCTGAGAGATAATGAGAGGCGTTCCTGAACAGACTCTCGGCTTCTTTTATTGCACAAAAAAAGAGCGAGAGACCGTCTCCGGCCTCTCGCTATGATATGGCTATTCCCGCTACCTACTTCCTGATAGCTGCGATGCCGGGGAGCTCCTTGCCTTCGAGGGCCTCGAGCATGGCGCCGCCGCCTGTGGAGACGTAGCTCACCTTCTTGGCGTATCCCATCTGGGTTACGGCCGCAACAGAGTCACCGCCGCCTACGAGGGTGTATGCACCGGCTTCGGTAGCCTTGGCCAGCAGCTCGGCAATCTTGAGGGTACCCTTTGCGAAAGGAGCAATTTCGAATACGCCCACGGGGCCGTTCCAGAGGATGGTCTTGGAGTCGAGTATCACCTTGCCCCAGCGCTCCTGGGACTCAGGACCGGCATCGACGCCTTCCCAACCGTCGGGAATCTGGTGAGAGGGGACAAGCATAGTCTTTGCGTCCGCACTGAAGTCGTCGGCCACGAGGGTCTGGGTGGAAAGATAGATGTTCACGCCCTTCTCCTTGGCCTTTGCCATAATCTCCTGTGCCTGCGGGATGAGCTCGTCCTCGTGGAGAGAGTTGCCTATCTTGCCGCCCTCGGCCTTGATGAAGGTATAGCCCATACCGCCGCCGATGATGAGGTTGTCCACCTTTTCGAGCATATTTTCGAGCACTGCAAGCTTGCTGGACACCTTGCTGCCGCCGATGATTGCGGTGAAGGGGTGCTTGGCGTTCTTGAGCACATTGTCGATGGCCTTGATTTCACCTTCCATCAGATAGCCGAACATCTTGTCCTCGGGGAAGTAGTCGGCGATGAGGGCGGTGGAGGCATGTGCACGGTGTGCGGTACCGAAAGCGTCGTTGATGTAGCAGTCGGCATAAGATGCGAGGGTCTTGACGAAATCCTTCTGGGAGGCCTTGACAGCAGCTTTTGCCGCTTTCTTCTCCTCTTCGGAGGCATCTTCAGCAAGTCCGCGGGGCTTGCCTTCCTCTTCTGCGTAGAAGCGGAGGTTCTCAAGCAGCAGGGCCTCGCCGGGCTTGAGGGCTGCAACTTCTGCCTGGGCCTTCTGGCAGTCGGGAGCGAACTTTACGGGAACGCCGAGGCACTCGCTCACGTGTGCCTGGATATGCTTGAGGGAGAATTTGTCGGCCACACCCTTCGGACGTCCCAGATGGGACATTATGATGAGGGCACCGCCGCCTGCGAGCACCTTTTTGAGGGTAGGCATAGCCGCACGGATGCGGGTGTCGTCTGTAATTTCGAATTTGTCGTTGAGGGGGACGTTGAAATCAACGCGTACGATGGCCTTTTTGCCTGTGAAATCGTAAGAATCGATGTGCTGTTGCATAATGTTATTCTAAAAAACTCACAAAGTTAATAAAAATATCGGTATCTTTGTGCTGTATAACGTACTCTTATGAAACTTCAGTATCAAATACCGGCCACCGAGTGGGAAAACCTGAGTATGACGGGCCTGCTATGCGACAGCTCCCAGGATGGAGAGCTTGACAATGTTATCGATGAACCACTTTATTGACAAGAGGACAATTATGAAAAAGCACATTATCGCGGCGCTTGCGCTGATTTTGACATTTGCGGCCTCTTGCAACAAAGGCCCGGCAGAAATTCCGGAAAATCCATTCTGCGCAGAAGATTTCTTCATTACCGCCACTTGCGGCAGCCCCGACTCCCGCACCCAGAGGGACGATGCAGGCAAGATGTACTGGAGTCCAGGCGACGAGATTGCCGTCGTGGCATTCAACAAGAGCAGCCAGAAGCTTACTCCCGTGGTGAAGTTCGTCGCAACCAACGATACTCCCTCTGCTACGGCCAAGTTCCGGCCCGCGGCGGTGCAGGACTACGGCGAATTTGATTACGCGTCCTTCAAGGAGGTCTGGGACAACGATACATACGACCACATAGCCGTTTACCCGTACAAGTCGAATTTAAGTATCGGCTACGAAAAGTCCTCTTCACAGTACTCCGTAAAACACAGCTTCGCATTCAGCCAGACCGGAGTTGCCGGGACTTTTGCTCCTGGGGCGTATCCGTCCCTGGCGTGGTCGCACGACAGCAATTTCTCGTTCAAGCACCCTTTGGGCGGTCTGAAGTTCTCCGTGCAGAGCGAAAACGTGGTCAAGGCCACCCTGTCTGTGACTTTCGACAATAACAACATAACTCTTGCCACGGCTGAAGAGTGGTTGAACGTAAAGGAAGACGGTTCCGTATCCGTGACCGGCTACAGCTATGGCGGCGATACGCAGACCAACAGCCTGGAGCTTACGCCCGAAAAAGGGGTGTTCACCCCCGGAGAGGCCTATTATTTCGTATGCCCTCCTTCCACGACCGTTGAGAATCTCACCTTGACCCTGGAAAAGGCCGACGGCAGCAAGACGGCACATAAAATAGACAAGCAGTACCAGTTCAAGCGCTCCACCTTCGCTTCAATGATGGACGCCGATGGCGGCTGCGAATGGAAGACGGCCGTACCCTTGGTGGACCCGGCAGTTATCGAAGCGGGCAAAGCCGGAGGCGAGATAACGTTCGGCGTGAAGTGCGCGGCTGAATATGAAGTTGAGGCCGACGCAGACTGGCTTCTGGATATGGGAGCCGAAGGCGACGCCCTGTCCGGAACCCGCACCCATACCTTCGTGGTCAAACGCAACGAGGGTGCGGCACGCTCCGCGACCATCAATGTCAAAAATGCTGCAGCCACCGTACCGGTGACGGTGAATCAGGCCGCCGGCGAGGCTCTGCCGGGCTATCCGTCCATAGTCCGCCATCACTCGGCCTTGGTTGTCAACAACTATAGCTGTGCGCATTACTCCGTGGTCAACAGCCAGATGCGCATATTCAAGAATGCTCACGCAGATATGATGGAATTCACCAACATATTCACCAACTCCCAATATCGTGATGAGCCCTTCAATGAAGCGGTTCAGTATAACCACAATTATTATCCTGACGCTGTCCTTGACGGACGGCGTAAGGCTGAGGATGAAGACGTAATATTGAAGGTTTTCGCCGAAACTGATGCGGTTTATCCCCCTATGACTTCCATCGGACTCTCTTCCGGCATTGAGGGCACGACGCTCACTATTGACTTGAAAGTATATGCCTACAAGGCCGGCACTTACCGTATCTCTGCATACATGGGATACACCGCACAGGCTATGGGGAATTACAACATCTACAATGTGTCCAGAGTCCATGCTACGGAGAACCCCAACGCAGGTATTGCCGGACAGGAGTATGAACTTCAGGCCGGAATGAACACCATTCACCTGACAAAGACCATCAAGGCTACATACGCCAATAATATCCCCTATTTATTTGTTTTCGCATACGTACAGGTTCCTTTCGGAGATTTGCCGGTCCTACATGACTCGGGTTTCAAGCATAATCTGTATGTAGACAACTGCCGCTATGCCGCCGTCGGCACAACCGTGGAACCTGAGGTTAACTGATATGATTGAATTCCCGTCAGCGTCCTGGACCGACTATGAGCTGATAGACAGCGGAGCGGGCGAGAAGCTGGAGCGCTTCGGCTCCTACGTGCTCGCGCGCCCCGAGCCCAAGGCACTGTGGGACAAGAGTTTGCCGCAGTCCGAGTGGGACCGCTTGGCGCACACCCGCTTCAAGCCGGGCGCAAGCTTTGGCAAGGCGGGGAAGGAGGACAGCGGCACCTGGGAGCGACTCCGCAAGATGGAAGACCAGTGGTGGATACGGTATCCTTTAGGCGGAGGGAGTCCCGCGGAGGGTGCCGTCTCCGCAGGACTGTCCCTCCGCCTCGGTCTCACATCGTTCAAGCACGTGGGCGTGTTTCCGGAGCAGGCTCCCAACTGGGAGTTCATCTACCGGAAGTGCCGCGAGATGGAGCATCCTCGCGTGCTGAATCTGTTTGCGTACACCGGTGCGGCCTCGCTTGCAGCACGTGCCGGAGGCGCCGAGGTCACCCACCTCGACTCCGTCCGCCAGGTGGTTACCTGGGCCCGGCAGAATTACGACCGGACAGAGTTAACAACTTCAGGGGGTTTCGGGGGGAACGCCCCCCGTCCCCTGGGGGTGCAGGGGGATAATAGTAGTCTTCCACTACCCAGTGGTCTCCACTGGGTAGTCGAAGATGCACTTAAGTTTGCACACAGGGAGGCACGACGGGGTAAACTTTACGACGGCATAATCCTGGACCC
>CAJOCS010000030.1 GCA_905233655.1 uncultured Bacteroidales bacterium
TCACTGCCTCCGAGTAGCGTTTGTAGCGCTCGTGGAAATGCATCTCAATACGCGAGATGAAGATCACGCTGGCGGACAGATTGGAAAACATAGCCAGACAGGTAGCCATATCATAACTGGTCATGCACACAAAGCTCTTCACCACCACCAGCCTCATGTCCGTGCTCCAGAACACAAAATTGTGCATATAAAGTCCCAATGTATACAGGAAGTTCGTCAGCACCAACTGCCAGTATTTTTTAAAGTATCGGAATACCGCTTTGTATCTGCCGCTGTTTTCCCGGAAGTAACTCTTCACAAGTGCATATTCCAGCCCCGCAATGAACGAATCCCGCGAGGCCTTCCTTTCCCGCACCTCCCTTCCGGACAGGCCGATGATAGCCCTTCTCGCCGGTTCCAGGAAAATGGAAATCAAGACCATGATGCCTGTGCTCTCCGCTTTTGCCGACAGGATGCATGCCCTGGAGCCCTACAAGGACCACATTTTCGTCCTTGCCGGCGCTCCCGCAAGGTCGGAGGAAGACTACAGCGCCTACCTCGAAGGCCGCCCGTGGCTCCGCCTCGTATTCGGGGAAACCTACGCTGTTCTCCGCAATGCCGACGCCGCCCGATTTGGCCACGTTCTGCTCTTGAAGCCGCCCTGATCGGCACACCCCAGGTGGTGGGATACCGCATGGCCGCCCTGACCTACGCCATCGCAAGAATGATAGTGAAGGTGCGCTACATCTCCCTTGCAAACCTTATCCTGGACAAATTGATTTTCCGGGAACTGATTCAGGACCAGTGCTCCCCGGACAACATACTCACAGAAATCAGGCGCCTTCTCGAAGACTCTCCCTACCGCGGCGCCATGCTCCGGGACTATGCCACCCTCCGGGAAGTGCTCGGCGGAGGCGGCGCTTCGGAAAAAGTTGCAGAAAAAGTGGTGGAAACCATGCAAGGATTCAGACAATAAGTATTTATAGTATAGCATAAACAAAAAGTACTATGAAAAAGTTCACCTACGGTATCATCGGAGCCATACTCTCCATGCTGGGCTTCACCTCGTGCGAGCCCCTGCTGGTTTTCGAGCAGAAGGACATGTACGGCCCCGGACCAATCAGTGTGGAATACGGCTGCCCGAGCGCAGTTTTCAAATTCAGCGGCGATGCAGTTAACGAGGAAGGCGAGCCCATCCCAGGAATACGAGTCGTCGTTTCCCCCGGAGAAGACAACGAATGGGAAACGGATACCCTTTACACCAATGCTTCCGGACACGCCGAACTCGGGCAGTTGAAGTACACCTGGCCGGATACGGACGTAATACAGGTCGTATTCCAGGACGTCGACGGGAAGGATAACGGGTCCTATGAAGACAAAACCCTGAAAAAGGACGACCTGGAGATAGAGCAGACCGGCGAGGGTTCCGGCGCCTGGTACGAGGGTGAATTCACCATCAGGGCCAAAGCCGTAATGCAAAAGAAAACAGACGGCGAAGAATAATGGAAAAACTGGACCTCAGGCACCGCCTGGCACTGGAGCTGAACCAGAAAGTCCGCCGGGACGCCGTCAGGGTGCATCCCCTGAGGCAGCTCTTCTGGGAATGCACCCTCCGCTGCAACCTTCACTGCCGCCACTGCGGAAGCGACTGCAAAGTGACAGCATCGGCTAAGGATATGCCCCTGGAAGACTTCCTGAAGGTGCTCCGGAGCGTAAAAGCCGCCGGAGTGGACAGCCACAGAATGATGGTGGTGGTAACCGGCGGAGAACCGCTTATGAGGCCCGACCTGGAGCAGTGCGGACTTGCCTTCTACAAGATGGAATTCCCCTGGGGCATGGTCACCAACGGCTACGCCCTCACTCCCGAGCGCTTCCGCCGCCTACTTGCCGCCGGCCTCCGCTCCATGACCATCTCCCTTGACGGAATAGGAGACGACCACGACTGGATGAGAGGCGTCGACGGCTCCTTCGAAAGGGCCGACAAGGCAATCCGCATGGCCTGCCAGACCCCCGACCTCGTTTTCGACGTAGTGACCTGCGTCAATAAGAGAAACTATTCCAAACTCGAAGAAATCAAAGAGCATCTCATAGGCTGCGGCGTCAAAGAATGGCGCCTTTTCACCATCTTCCCCGTAGGCCGCGCCGCCACCGACCCGGAGCTCCAGCTCTCGAACGAACAGTTCCGCGGTCTGCTGGAATTCATCAAAGCCACCCGTAAGGAAGGCCGCATCAGGCCCAGCTACGGCTGTGAAGGCTTCCTCGGCAATTACGAGGGAGAAGTGCGCGACCACTTCTTCTTCTGCCAGGCCGGCATAAGCGTCGGGGGCGTCCTCAGCGACGGCTCCATATCGGCCTGCACAAGCATCAGGGCCGACTATCACCAGGGAAACATCTACCAGGACGACTTCATGGAAGTCTGGAACAATCGCTTCCTCCCCTACCGGGACCACAGCTGGATGAAAAAGGACGATTGCGCCGACTGCCGCTACTGGAAGTACTGCCAGGGCAGCGGCATGCACCTTCGCGGCGAAGACGGCAAGCTCATCCTCTGCCACCTCAAACGCCTGGAGTAAGGGCGTTGTGGAAATAAGAAGGGCGACCTTGAAGGCCGCCCTTTTCGCTAATTAATAATGCTCTTACATTATTTCATAATGACCTTAGCCATTTCGAGGACCTTGTTGCTGTAGCCCCATTCATTGTCGTACCAGGAGCAAACCTTCACAAAGGTCTTGTCCAGCTGGATACCAGCCTTCTCGTCGAAGATGGAGGTGCGGGCGTCGCCACGGAAATCGGTGGAAACAACGGCCTCGTTGGTGTAACCGAGAACACCCTTGAGTTCGCCCTCGGAAGCCTCCTTCATGGCAGCGCAGATCTCCTCGTAAGTTGCAGGTGAGGTCGACGAAGGAAACATCGCTGGTGGGAACACGCAGGCTCATGCCGGTGAGCTTACCGTTGAGCTCAGGGAGAACCTTACCCACAGCCTTTGCAGCACCGGTGGAGGAAGGAATGATATTCTCCAGGATACCGCGGCCACCGCGCCAGTCCTTCTTGGAAGGGCCGTCAACGGTCTTCTGGGTAGCGGTTGCAGCGTGCACGGTGGTCATGAGGCCACGGACGACACCGAACTTGTCGTTGAGCACCTTGGTAAGAGGAGCAAGGCAGTTGGTGGTGCAGGAAGCGTTGGAGATGATGTTCTGGCCGGCGTAGGTCTTGTGGTTAACGCCATAGACGAACATAGGAGTGGAGTCCTTGGAAGGAGCGCTCATGATGACCTTCTTGGCACCAGCCTTGATGTGAGCCTCGGCGAGTTCGCCAGTGAGGAAGAAACCGGTGGATTCGACAACGACGTCGACCTTGAGGTCGCCCCAGGTGATGTTTGCAGGATCCTTCTCGGCAAAGACCTGAATCTTGTTGCCGTCGACGATCATGTAGTTGCCCTCGACCTTGATGTCATGGTTGAAAATGCCATGCACGGAGTCGTATTTGAGCATGTAGGCGAGATAGTCGGCGTCGAGGAGGTCATTGATACCTACAACAACGATGTCTTTGGAGAAGTTTTCCACGGCGGCGCGGAAGACCATACGGCCGATGCGTCCGAAACCGTTAATACCAAGTCTGATCATAATTTACTATAATTAATTGTTTGTTAAATGATTTACCTTTTTTGTATCCGCAAATTTACAAATTTTCCGGGAAATTTGTATAATTTATTTATAAAAATTTTTATAATCACCTCCTGAGCCTGTTTCGCACCACTTCACCCACATTCAAGCCCCTCTTCACAAGCTGACGCGAGCTGCCGTCGGCCATGGTGACGGTCATTGCGACGTCGACGGTAAACTCGTCGATATCGAAGCCAACAATGCAGCCCAGAACCGACCAGAGACTGATTCCGGGGCAGAGAGAGACATTGCCGGGAACGGTGATGAGATTGTTGCCGGAGTTGACGTTAACATCGGACGCATAACCCTGAACGAAGGGAGTGCCGTTACGGTAGACGATGCCGCGGATGTTGGACATGGTGAAAGAGGTGGTGTCGTTTCGGACCTGCACCTGGACGGCGCCGTCGACGGAACGAAGACTCCTCGGGGAAATGGATGAAATCTTGTACTGGCCGAAGCTCAGACGGCTTAGCTGCGCCTGGGCCGGAATGGCCATGACGGCAAGCAGGAGTGCAAGTAATAGACGCTTCATTCTGAAAACATTAGTTGCTCCACGTAACCGCAGAGGATGTGGCCGACAAGGGTCTGGCACTCCTGAATCCGCGGAGTAAGCGTGGAGGGAAGGTGAATGGGAAGATCGTATTCGTCCATCGGGCAGGCCGATGCCCCGAGAAGGGCGATGCTGAAGATGCCCTTTTTCCGGCATTCCTCGGCACAGGCTACAAGATTGGCCGAGCGGCCGGAAGTAGATATTCCGACAAAAACGTCGCCTGGAGCGCCCAGAGCCTCGATTTGTTTTGCGAACACACGCTCGTAGCCATAGTCGTTACCCACGGCGGTAAGGATGGAGGTATCCACCGTAAGGGCAAGGGCGGGAAGGCCCCTGCGGTCCATGCGAAATTTGTTCACCAGTTCTGCGGCCATGTGCTGGGCGTCGGCGGCGCTTCCACCGTTTCCGGCCCAGAGCGACTTGCCGCCACGGCGGTAGGTCTCGGCTAGGACTTCCGCAGCGCGGGCAATGAGAGAGAGGAGGGCTTCATCGGCAAGGATGGCCTCCTTGGCTTTCAGGGACTCCAGAGCCTCGACTCTTACGTATTCTATAGGGTTCATAGACTTAATTCTCTGAGTAAAGGATGGTTCCGGTCCTTATCCGAAAGGATTGCATCCGAGGCGGGAATGCCCCAGTCGATGCCGAGGGAAGGGTCGTCCCAGGCAACTCCGCCTTCCGCCTCCGGACAGTAGTAGTTGTCGCACTTGTAGGTGAATACCACCTTTTCCGAGAGCACGCTGAAACCATGGGCAAAACCCCTGGGGATAAAGAGGGTACGATGGTTCTCCCCGCTGAGCTCGACGGCCATGTATCGGCCGAAAGTGGGAGAGCCGGGGCGGATGTCCAAAGCCACATCCAGCACACGGCCGCTGACTACCCTCACAAGCTTGGCCTGGGCCATGTCCCCTTTCTGAAAGTGCAGGCCACGGATCACGCCATAGACGGAGGCGCTTTCATTCTCCTGTACGAATTCAATATGGCGTCCGAGCTCGGCATCCAGCTCTGCGGCCCTCCAGGATTCGAAGAAATAACCTCTTGAATCGGAGAAGACGCGCGGCTCGATTATGACGAGGCCCTCTATGTCTGTCTTAATGTATTTCATCCAAACAACGTTTCAGTGAGTGGAACCAGTGGGGAATGCGTACTCCGTAAACAGCCTTCGCGCGGCTCTTGTCCAGGACCGAATAATGGGGCCTGCGAACCTTGGAAGGATAGTCGGCGCTGCTGCAGGGAAGCACCTCGCAGCCGCTGTGGCCTGAAAGGTCGCGGATTGCGCAGGCGAAGTCGTACCAGGAACAAACCCCTTCGCCGGAATAATTGTAGATGCCTGGAACGGGCTTTTCAAGCACCCGCAGGATGAATCCCGCAAGGTCCAGGGCATAAGTGGGGGTGCCTACCTGGTCGCATACCACCCTGACTTCACGGCGGCTTGCCGTGAGCTCCAGCATGGTCTTCACGAAATTGCGCCCGTAAGGACTGTAGAGCCATCCGGTACGGATTATGACATATTCGGCTCCGCTTTCGCGCACGGCCAGTTCGCCCTGGTATTTGGTGGCTCCGTAGACTCCGAGGGGCGCAGCATCCATTTCCTCACGGTAAGGTATGGAAGAATCCCCTCCGAAAATGTAGTCGGTGGAAATATGCAGCATCAGCGCTCCCCTTCCGGCGGCAGCCCCTGCAAGATTGGCAGGGCCCACCCGGTTCAGAAGGTCGCACAGGGCGCTGTCGTCCTCGGCCTTGTCGACGGCCGTATAAGCGGCGCAGTTCACAATGCAGTCCACCCTTTCCGACTCGCAGAAAAGGTTCACCGCATTGGCATCGGTAATGTCGAGGTAAACGGTTTCCTCCCCGGGAAGGGAGCTTACGTCCGTGAAGATGAATCGGTCCCCGGATGTGGGGGCCAGAGCTCTCAGACTGCGGCCGAGCTGGCCGTTCGCACCGGTTACCAGTACATTCATTACAGCTGCATAAGGGATTGCAAGGCCTTCAGAACAGGCCTTTTGATTTCACGCGCCTCATACTGGGCCTTAATCTTGGTGAAACGGTGGCAGTCGCTTCCGCACATGCAGTACCACTGCTTCTGGAGCAGGTACTCGGCACGGGCGCGGGCGTCGTCTCCGTAATAGCCCACAATTGATGGAAGGTTAAGTTGCATGAGGCAGCCCATATCGTGCAGACGGGAGTAATCCTCCTTCGACATGTAACGGTAGCGCTCGGGATGGGCGATGAGCGGGCGGTAACCCTTGGACATTGTCCTTTCCAGGCAGCCCCAGAGGTCGAGGGGCGGAGCCAGGATGGAGGTCTCAATCAGGACCGAATCCTCGCCGTGATTCAGAAGGTCTCCTTCCGAAAGGCGCTTTTCATAGAGGTTGTCCATCATGTACTCCGCCGCAAGGTGAAGTTTGACGGGTCCCTGATACAGGGCCGACAACTCCTCGAAACGGGCCTTCAGGGCCTCCGTGGTGTTGGGAACGTCTTCCATTACATGGGGCGTGAGCCAGAGCTCCGAAAGCCCCTGCTGTCCGAGCCAGTCGAGTATCTTGAGGGAAGTCTCCTGGGTCTGGACACCGTCGTCAAGTCCGTAGAGGATATGGGAGTGGTTGTCGACAGCGCCCTTCAGCAGGTCGCTGCCGACAATCGATTTCTTGCTGGAGAAAAGTCCCATATCGGTTTGGTTTTATTCGTCGTCGTCGCGGGCGGAATTGCCATAGCCGTAGCCGTAGCCATAGCCGTAACCGTAGCCGTAGCCATAACCGTAGCCGTAACCCTTGCGTCCGGAATAAGAATCCACGCCGTTGAGGATGATGGCCATACGGTTGTAGCGGTTGTCCTTGTAGAGCTGCTCGATCACCGGCAGGGCCCTCTTGTCGAAGAGTCCGGCACGGATGATGAACACCGTGATGTCGGCCCTCGGGGCGATGATGGAAGTATCGGCAACGAGTTCCACGGGCGGGCAGTCGAAGAAAATGTAGTCGTATTTCTCCTTCAGGGCCTTGTGGAGGACGTCGAAGCGCTCGGAAACGAGGAGCTCGGCGGGGTTCGGAGGGATGGAACCCACGGGCAGCAGGTCGAGATTCTCGGCGAGGGAAACCACATGGCCGAGAGGGTCGTTCGACTTGCCGTTGAGGTATGCCGCAACACCGGTGCTGTTCTTGCCGACGGCCTTCGACAGGGTGGCCTTGCGCATGTCGAGGTCCACTATAACCACCTTGCCGCCCTTCAGGGCCATGGAGGCCGCGAGGTTCAGCAGGGTGAAGGTCTTACCTGCATTGGGGTTGAAGGAAGTTAGCATTATGGTCTGGGCGCCGCCGCCGGAATGTATCATGAGATCCAGGTTTGTACGCAGCACGCGGAAGGCTTCGTTCACGGAGTCGCGGCGGCCCGACTGCACCAGTATGCGGGTGTTGGAATTGTCGTAACGGTTGGCCCTGAACCTCTTCCAGTAGTTGCTGGAAAGGCCGATCTGAGGCAGTTCGGCGAGGAAGGGCACGGAAAGGCCGGCGACGTCGCTGCGGTTCTTCACCGTGGTGTCCATGATCTTGATGAGGTAGAACACGCCGAAAGGAATGCCCATGCCGAGCACGAGGGCAACCAGAAGGATCATCATCTTGTTGGGCGACACGGGGCCGGTAGCGCCGTTCGGGCGCATGATGAGACGGGTATTGCCCACGGTAAGCAGGCTCTGGAGCTCGTTCTCCTCACGTTTCTGGAGGAGGAAGATGTAGAGCTGTTCCTTAACCTTCTGCTGACGCTCGATGGAAAGGAGTTCGAGCTCCTGGCCGGATGAACTGGACACACGGGCGAGGAGTTCCCTCTCGCGGGATTCCAGCCTCTGGGATTCCAGCTGCAGCGAGGAAATGAGGTTGTCGATGGAACGGTTGATTGCAAGGCGCAGACGGTCAAGCGTTGAGTTCAGGTCCTGCACCAGAGGGTTGTTCTCGGTGGAAGTGGTGAGAGCGCGGTCCTTCTCCAGGAGGGTCTTGTTGTACTCTGCAATCTGGGAATTCACGGTGGCGTTCTCCAGGCCGGAATTCACCGGCATCATGTCGTTGGAATGCTGGGGGTCGTTGATGAACTCCTTGATCATCTGGGCGATGGCCAGCTGGTTCGAGACCTCGAACGCCTGGTTGCCGAACTGGGTGGTCTGCTGGGAGAGGATATTGCCCATCTGGTTGATATCGGTAATCTGATGGGTCTGCTTGTAGCTCTTGAGGTCCTCTTCAATGCCGCCGAGCTCGGCCTCGATAACCGAGAGACGGTCTGCAATGAAGGTTGAGGTGGCCCTCACGGCCTTGTTGCGGTTCTCTATCCATTCCTCGTTGTAGACGTCGAGAAGGGTTTCAAGCACGGTCTCGGCCCTCGAAGGGAAGGCGTCCTGCATGGTGAGCACCACCACGGAGGACTGCTTGCTGGAAAGCGCGACGTTGAGCCTTGCGCAATAGGCCTTGGCCCTGACGCCGGCCCTTACCCAGTTGATGGCGATGTCGTGGCCCCAGTTCTCAAGAAGGTTGGTGGGAACGATCCTGATGGCGCCTACCGGAGTCATGATGGTGTCGTTCAAACGGCCCTGAATCTTGGGAATATCCATATCCTGGCCGGCCACGGCGAAATCCTTTATCACGAAGGTGCTGTCCGAAGTCTTGCTCAGAAGGAAGGAGAAGGCCGATGCGCTTCCGTCGTCCAGGCGCTGCATCTCCACGGGAGAGTTCTTGTACATCTCGCGGGTTCGCAGGAACTGCTTGTCCACATAGGATGTCTCAAGGCCGAGACGGGCCACAACCCTTTCCATGAGGTCGGGAGAGGTGAAGGCCTCTATTTCGTTGTCCACATTGGTGCCGCTGTAACGGTAGCTCCTGCTGTTGAGGGAAGCGAAATCTCTCATCAGGCTGTTCTGCGTGTCCTCGTCCACGATCACCTTCTGGGAGCGCGAATATGTCTTGGGGGTTTTATAGAGATAGAACCCTGCAAGGAACAGGCATACCAGTACCGAAAAAACATACCACCACTTGTGGTCCCAGATAAGGGCCCAGAGGTCGGCAAGCTGGATAGACTGCTCCTCGTCGGCCTGTGTCTGTACGGACATGGGGGTCTGCTGCTGATTGTAGTCTGACATATCTGATTTTGATTAATTCAACCTGATAACTGTGTAAACGAGGTTCGCAAGGGTGATGGAAAGCGAACCCAGGGACATCCAGAATCCACCGGACTTGAAGTAGTTCTCGTTGATGGTGGACTGGCCGGCGCGGACCGAATTGGGAGTGACGTACACCACGTCGTTCTGCTGCAGGTAATAGGCAGGAGAGTTGAAAATGTCGCTGTCCCTTAAATCCACGGTGTATATCTGGCGGCGGCCGTTCTGCTCACGGATTACCATCACGTTGTCCCTCTGGCCGTAGATGGTGAGGTCGCGTGCCAGGGCGAGAGCCTGGAAGATGGTAATTTTGTCGCCGGTGACGCTGTAGGTGCCGGGATTCGGGACCTCGCCGAGAACGGAAATCTTGAAGTTCATGAACTCGACCGTAACGTTCGCGTCGGTGAGAAGGCCGCTCGTGGAAAGCAGCTCGGTAATCATATCCTGAAGCTCCCAGCGGTTGAGCCCCGCGACGTGAATCTTGCCCACCTGGGGGAAGTCGATGTCGCCGGAGTTGTCCACCACATATCCGGTGATACGCTGTGTACCGCCGGTAATACCCATCTCCGTACCGGTGGTGTAATTGGAAATGGACTTGTTGAACTGGACGGCGATTGCCGGGTTACGGCTGGTTACGATGATGGAGAGCTGGTCCTGAGGCTGGATGATGATACCGTTGTTCACGGCCATTACCATTGCGGTGTCCTGCTGGATGTCCTGGAGATAGTTGATGTTCTTCCATGTAGACGGATTGCAGGAAGCCAGCACTGCTGCGACGAGCAGTATGGCGGAGGCTTTCACAAATTGCTTCATATTGTTGGATTCGTTTGTTTTACGTGTGCGTTCGCTCGCGCCGGTGCGCGTACTATCATGCAAAATTACGGATTTTATCCGTCCAAAGCAAAAATATTTATATCTTTGCGAAGAATGAACGCAGAGAAACCAGCCATATACCTGTTCACCGACGGAGCGGCGAGCGGAAATCCGGGCCCCGGAGGCTACGGAGCCATTCTTCGCTGCGGCAATTACGAAAAAGAACTTTCGGGCGGTTTTTCCTGCACCACCAACAACCGCATGGAACTTCTGGCGGTAATTAAAGGCCTTGAGGCCATACGCTGGGAAGGAGCTGAGGTGCATGTAGTAAGCGACTCGGCCTATGTTGTGAAAGCAATCCAGGAAGGCTGGCTGGAGAGCTGGAAAAGGACGGGCTTCAAGAAAAAGAAGAACGTGGATTTGTGGCTTCGTTTCATGGATGTCTATTCCCGCCACCGCGTCACTTTCCACTGGATAAAAGGCCATGCAGGGCATCCGGAAAACGAGCGCTGCGACGCCCTTGCGGTCCAGGCGCGAAGCCTCCCGGACCTCCCTGCCGATGAAGGATATACCGAAGAGAATTTAGATACACTGATATGACAAATCGCAAACTCGTTGTGGGCATCACCCAGGGTGACAGCAACGGAATAGGTTACGAAGTAATAATAAAAGCCCTTGCCGACGAGCGCATACTCGAGTCCTTCACCCCTGTGGTGTACGGTTCCTCCAAGCTCTACGGCTTCTACCGCAAATCCATACACGACATAACCCCTCCGGAAACCCGCGTCATAAACAGCGCGGCGGACGCCCATCCCAAGTGCATCAACATAGTAAACTGCCTGCCGGAGAACATCTATGCCGAGCCCGGGCAGTCCACCCCGGAAAGCGCAAAATCGGCCATCACCTCGCTTGAAACGGCGATGAAGGACCTGAAGAAGGGCAGCATCGACGTACTCGTGACCGCGCCCATAAACAAGAGGGCCATGGTTGCCGAAGGTTTCGGCTATGCCGGGCACACAGAGTACCTTCAGAGGGAATTCGGCTGTGACGACGTTGTCATGATAATGGTGAGCGACCAGCTGAAAATTGGAATCGTTACGGGCCATATTCCGC
Organism: uncultured Bacteroidales bacterium; assembly: GCA_905233655.1. Classification (GTDB taxonomy): domain Bacteria; phylum Bacteroidota; class Bacteroidia; order Bacteroidales; family UBA932; genus Cryptobacteroides. Next base: position 11,249 of record CAJOCS010000030.1, read on the forward strand.
TGCGTGACGTTCCCGGGAGCCTCACCACCGAGGCCATCCTCGGAAAGCTTCGCATCATGAAGCGCTCGATGGAGAGGGACTTCGGAATCAGCAATCCCAAGATTGCCGTCCTGGGACTGAATCCGCACTGCGGCGACGGCGGACTTCTCGGAGACGAGGAGCAGAGCATCATTCTCCCGGCCGTACAGAAAGCCGTGGAAGAAGGAATCCAGGCATTCGGCCCCTACTCCCCCGACGGTTTCTTCGGCATGGGGCACTACAGCCGCTTCGACGCAACCCTCGCGATGTATCACGACCAGGGCCTGGCTCCATTCAAGGCTATGGCCTTCACCGAAGGCGTGAATTTCACTGCCGGAATGCCGGTGGTACGCACTTCTCCCGACCACGGAACCGCCTACGACATGGCCGGCCGGGACGAAGCCGACCCCCGCTCTATGATGCAGTCAATTTTCACTGCGATAGACATTTACCGCAGCCGGCAGCATTACGACGAACTGCACGGGAAAAACTAACGGTGAAGCCTCTCTATGCGGCATTCACGGTCGCAGTAGGAGGAAATCTTTTCACGGTGAGTGATAAATATCAGAGTCTTCGACGCCGACTTTTCAGTAAGGCGCAGCATCAGCTGCTCTTCGGTCTCGGGGTCGAGTGAAGAGGAGAACTCGTCCAGCAGCAGAATGCTTCCGGGACGCAGCAGTCCCCTCGCGATTGCTATCCTCTGGGCCTGCCCTTCGCTGAGACCTGCTCCACCTTCGCCGCAGAGAGTATCGAGCCCGTCCGGCAAATCGCGGACGAAGGCCGACGCCACCGCTATGTCCAGCACCTCCCACATACGCTGCTCGGAAGCCTCCGGGTCGCCCAGAAGGAGGTTCTCCCTTATGCTTCCGCTGAAGAGGCTGTTCCCCTGGGGAACATAGACGATATTGCAGCGGGTGGCGGGAGATGCCGGAGCCGAAGAATGTGTGTTGTAGAGCGTTACGGAGCCTTTTACAGGTTCCAGCAGTGAGAGCATAAGCCTTATGAGGGTGGACTTTCCGGCTCCGGTCTCGCCCACTATCGCAGTGCGGCTAAGCGGCGGAAAATCGAAGCTGAGATCCCTGAAAATGTCCCTCGTCCCGTCCGGATAGCGGAAGGTAAGGCCCTCCACCCTAATTCCCAGAGGGGCTTCCATCGGCATGGGTTCTCCCGAGGGGGCCGACGGTGCATTTTCCAGCTCCATGAGCCTGTCGATGGACGATGTGGCGTAGATGAACGAAGGAATCTGACGGCTCATATTCACTACGGGGCGCTGAATCTGCCCCACGAGCTGCAGGAAAGCCGTCATTATGCCGAAGGTAATGCTCCCCGACGCTATTCCGAAAACGCCCCAGAGGAAGGCGGTGAGATAGCCGCCGCTGAAGGCGAATCCCACCATGGTTCGTGCCATTATCTGGAAATTGGTGCGCCTCACCACCTGGTCGTACTCCGTGTCCTGAAGGCTGTCCAGACGGTCGGCCATCATGGGTTCGCTTTCCATCGACTGGATTACCACCCGGTGCTGGATGCTCTCCTGGATGTGGCTCTGAACGCGGCTTTCGCTCTCCCTGATATCCTTGGTCATGCGCCTCATGGGGCGGGCGAATAGTTTTGCCAGAAGAAGCAGAAGAGGAGTTAGGGCCAGAAGCACCACGGCAAGCCTCCAGTCCATCATGCACATTAGTGCGAGGGCGGCAAGAAGCTGGAAGAGCGTGGTGATAATCTGCGGAAGGTCGGTGCAAACGACGCTCACCACATTGTTCACGTCCTGCTCCAGACGGTTCAGGACGTCGCCGGAATGGTGCCTTTCCTTCCCCAGCCACTTCGAAGTGAGAAGCTGCGAATAGAGCTGCCTGCGGATATTGAAATTCGTCCTCGAAGACGAAAGGTTCTCCAGCCTCAGGTTCAGGGCCGAGACCATGAGCCTCGCCAGCAGGAAGCCTCCCGCCATGAAGGCGGCGTTTACGAGCGAACCGCCGCGGTTATTAGTTGCAATGTCCACAAGGGCCTTGCAGGCGAGGATGAATGCCATGTTGAGGCACACATTCAGGATGCCGAGGACAACGTTCAGCGCTATCCTCCAGTGCACGCCCTTCGAGTGCGTCCACAGCCACGACAGATATTTGAAAAGAGATGCCATCTACTCGCTTGCGAGACCTATCTCGAGCCAGCGGGCGCAAAGGGCTTTCGCATCCTCGTCGGCCTTCTCGGGGGTGACGTCGTATTCCGCGAGAAGGAGCTCGCGGAGCGTATCGGCGGTGAAAGACTTGCCCCAGGTATGCCGCCGTGTCGTTGAGGCTGATTATCGAGGAGAAGTTCACGTTGGCGCTTCCCTCGCCCGAAATCACATGCTGCCCACAGATGGTGCGCATCCTGAATCCTTTCTTAATTTCCATTATCGTACAACCATTTTTTATTCCAGGGCAAATGCCTGTAAATAAACAATATATATCGGCGAAGACGCCCCAGTCCCTGCCAGCGGTGCACCTTCCAGAGCTGCCAGGCCGAGTAGGGGTTCACCCGCCTCTTTCCTCTTCTGAGAATCTCCACGGCCCTGCCGTAAATCTGCTTCGGGCCCACCACTTCCCTTCCGGACCACACACCGTCGCCCTGGATGGTCACGAGGCCGTCCTCGATGAAAAGCACGCGGTGCATCACCCATCTGCCGGAGTAGCGGAAGAGCACAATGTCGTCCGGGGCAATCTCCGTGGCCTTTTCCAGCACCACGGTGTCCTTGCCGCCGCGGATAAAGGGAAGCATGCTGAATCCCTTCACCGGAATGGTCACCCTCCGGCCTTTGTCCAGAAGGTGAATCACTTCGTCGAAGAAGACATCGTTCGCAAGTACCAGTTTATCCATACGGATGGCAAAGATACTAAGAAATCTGCGAATAGTCGCGTATAATATACTTATCCTTGTGAAGTTCCGCTTCAAGGGGCGCATTCTCGGGTTTTTCCAGCATGGGATCGCGGTCCAGAACGGTCTGGGCATAGCTGCGGGCATCGTTCAGAAGTATGCCGTCGCGGGTGAGAGAAGCTATGTTCAGTTTTACCGGAAGTCCGCTCTGCTGAGTGCCTTCCAAATCGCCGGGGCCGCGCAGGCGCATATCCTCCTCGGCCAGGTCGAAGCCGTTCTCGGTCTGGCACATAAGGTCCAGACGGCGCTTCGAATCCTTCGAAATCCGGTTCCCGCGCATGAGGATGCAGAACGACTCCTCGGCTCCCCTGCCCACCCTGCCGCGCAGCTGGTGCAGCTGGCTCAGGCCGAAGCGTTCGGCGCTCTCGATTACCATTACGCTGGCATTGGGGACATCCACTCCAACCTCGATTACGGTTGTGGAAACGAGGATATCGGCACGCCCGTGTGCGAATGCGTCCATATTGAAATCCTTCTCCTGCGGAGTCTGGCGGCCATGCACGATGGCCACTTTGTAGTCCGGCAGCGGGAAAGCCTTCACAATCTCTTCATACCCGAGCTCAAGGTTCTTGTAGTCGAGCTTTTCGCTCTCGAAAATAAGCGGATAGACGATGAATGCCTGCCTCCCCTTCGCAATCTGTTCCCGCACGAAATTATGCATGGCGATGCGCTTGTTCTCGCCCACGCAGATGGTCTTCACGGGCTTTCTTCCCGGAGGCATCTCGTCGATTACGGAGACGTCCAAATCGCCGTAAAGGGTTAGCGCCAGAGTGCGCGGAATGGGGGTCGCGGTCATAACCAGCACATGCGGCGCAACTCCGCCGGCACCCTTGCTCCAGAGCTTCGAACGCTGCTCCACGCCGAAACGGTGCTGCTCATCGATGACGGCAAGCCCGAGGGCGCGGAAACGTACATTCTCCTCAATCAGGGCATGTGTTCCTATTATAATGCCGATGCTGCCATCCTCCAGCCCCGCGTGAATCTCCCTTCTCGCCGCCGTCCCGGTGGTACCCGTCAGGAGGGCGGCCTTGACTCCGGTGGGCGCAAGATAGCGGGAGATGTTGGCGAAATGCTGCTGTGCAAGCACTTCAGTAGGAGCCATAATACAGGTCTGGTATCCGTTCCCAATGGCTATCAGCGCGCTCAGAACGGCCACCATGGTCTTTCCCGAGCCGACGTCGCCCTGCAGCAGCCGATTCATCTGCCGGCCGCTCCGGAGGTCCTCCCGGATCTCCTTAATCACCCTCTTCTGGGCGTTGGTAAGGTCGTAAGGGAGAGCGTTGTAACAGGCATGGAAAGCCGGCCCTATGGATGGCATGTTCAGCCCCACCGAATTGCGGCTGCGGATGAACTTGTGCTTCAGTAGCGAGAGCTGGAGAAAAAAGAGTTCCTCGAATTTTAGCCGGTACACAGCCTTGGAAAGGGAATGCTGGTCGTCCGGAAAATGAATCTGACGTAGGGCGTAGCGCAGCGGCACCAGCCCCTTTTCCTTCATTATATAATCCGGAAGAGTCTCCTGCAGCGCAGGAAGCACCCCCTCGAGGGCGGCCGAGATAAGCTTCACCATAGTCTTGCCGGTGAGGCCGGCGCTCTTCAGCTTCTCGGTGGAAGAATAAATCCCGGTGAGGCGTCCGGAGAGCGCGGCGTCGGGGGCGTCAACCTCTGGATGGACCATGTTCAGACGGTTGCCGTACACGGCCGGTTTTCCGAAGAAAATGAAGCTATGGCCGGGCAGGAGCCTCGGATGCATCCACTTCACCCCCTTGAAGAAAACCATCTCCATCTCGGCGGAATCGTCGGCCACAATCACACTCATACGGCTGACCGTGTTGTATTTCACATTCTCCGCCGGGATTTCTGCGTTGTTACGGGCATAGAGACGGACTTTCTGCACGGTGGCCCGCACCTGGATCTGGGCGTCGCCCGGAACGATATCGGCAATGCGGGTAATGCTGCCGCGGTCGATGTAGCGGAAAGGGTACAGATGCAGCAGGTCCCCCACCGTGTCGATCCCGAGCTCCTGGCTCAGAAGCGCCGCACGGCGGGGGCCTACCCCCGGAAGGTACTGTATTGCAGTCTCCGGGGTCATCTCACTTATTCAGCGGGTTCGGGAGCGGCGGTGGTATCGGCCGCGGACTCCTCGCCGGCAGGCTCTTCATCCACCGGTTCGTCGTCCACCGGTTCGTCTTCCGGAAGCAG
>CAJOCS010000031.1 GCA_905233655.1 uncultured Bacteroidales bacterium
CCCAGATGATAGGTTTCGTGCTGCTCATCGGCCTCATGATTCTGGCGTTCGGGAACGATATCGGCAGGTTGATTAAATGACAGACGCTTATGAAGACAAGACTACTCGCTGCTATTGCGCTTGTGTGCATGCTGGTCTCGTGCCGCAATGACAAGAATGCGCGCCTTCTCCCCAATGTCAGCGGCAGGGCGGGAGAGGTCCTCGTTGTGATTGAACGTGCCCAATGGGAAGGCAATGTGGGCGTGGCCATCCGCGACCTGCTTGCCAGCGACACTCCCTATCTTGCCCAGAGGGAGCCTCTGTTCAACCTTTCGAACGTGCCGCCGGGCTCATTCGGCAACATGTTCAAGGTGCATCGTAACATCCTCATAGTGAGCGTCGACCCTCAGAATCAGAAGGAGGGCTTCTCGTGGAAGCACGACGAGTGGGCCCGCCCTCAGGCTGTGGTTCAGCTGAATGCTCCCGACGAGCGTACCGCCCTCAATTATATCGAGAGCGAGGGCATGCTCCTTGCCGAGTTCTTCGAGCAGGCCGAGCGCGACCGTGTAATCAACAACGCCAAACTCTACGAGGAGGTCTCTCTCCGTGAGCCTGTGGAGGAACTCACCGGGGGCGTTATTCATTTCCCCAGCGGCTACCGTCTCCGCAAGAAAACCGACTCTTTCGTGTGGATTGCCGACGAGAAGCAGTACATCATGCAAACCGTCATGATTTACCGCTATCCGGCCACCGATGCCGACCCTTTTTCGCTGGAGAATATCATCACTCACCGCAATGCCGTGATGAAGGAAAATGTGCCCGGAATGTTCGACGGCTCATACATGATTACTGCCACCGCGGTTGAGCCCACAACCCGCTCCCTGCGTTATCACGGCCGCGATTTTATGGAGACCCGCGGCTTCTGGGAAGTGGAGGGCGGTTTCGCACTCGTTCTACAGCCCCGACGGGGCCGACATCATAGTGATCGAAGCCTTCGTCTACTGCCCCAGATACGACAAGAGACAGAACCTCCGTCAGGTGGAGTCTTTGCTCTATTCTTTTGAATGGAAAAAAGATGAAAAATAATTTTGCCGGGTAAAAAATAATTGTTACCTTTGCAGTCCCAAAGTTCGGTGGGTTCGTATAACGGTTAGTACTCGGGATTTTCATTCCCGCAATAGGAGTTCGATTCTCCTACCCACTACCAGAAAATAAAAAAGAACGATAATGGCAAACACTAAATCCGCCGCGCGTGCCGCTCGTCAGAGTGAGCGTCACCGCCTGCATAACAAGTATTATGCAAAGACTACGAGGAACGCTATCCGCGACCTCCGCAACACAACTGACAAGGCTGCAGCCCAGGAGAATGCTCCCAAGGTTTATGCAATGATCGACAAACTCGCAAAGATTGGCGTCATTCACAAGAACAAGGCTGCCAACCTCAAGAGCGGTCTTCAGGTTTACATCAACAAGCTCGCTTAAGGGTATCGGGATGTAGCGCAGTTGGTAGCGCACTACGTTCGGGACGTAGGGGTCGCTCGTTCGAGTCGAGTCATCCCGACTCCATAAAACAAAAAGGAAGCTTCACGGCTTCCTTTTTTGTGCACTTTTTGTCCTGTTTTGTGCCCTTCCGTCCGGGGAAACGCCCTTTTTTCCGGACGGCCTCTTGTTTTTCGGCCCGCCATCCGGAGAAATGCTTGTTTTTCCGGACGGAACTCCATTTTTGGGCCCGTCATCCGGAGAAATGCCTGTTTTTCCGGACGGAACTCCATTTTTGGGCCCGTCATCCGGAAAATCGCCCCTTTTCCCGGACGAGCCGATGCGCTCCGGGAGGGGAGGGCGCTCCAAATGTCCTCATCCGTACATAGCTTTGGGAAAGGTGACGGCGTCGGCAATACTCGGATTGCAAGATAAGGAAAGCGGACAAACCGCCGTTTCCGATGATTTGTCCGCTTGGGCTCCCCAGCTAGGACTTGAACCTAGGACCCCCTGATTAACAGTCAGGTGCTCTAACCAACTGAGCTACTGAGGAATTTTTCCGTATGTTTTCCCATCCTCGTGGAATGGGATTGCAAAGTTACAACCTTTTTTCGAATCTCCAAACTTTTCTTTCTTTTTTTTTGAGATTTTTTTCTGAGGTTTTTTCACTATATTTGTAGTCTGAACATTAACAGCCAAATTAAGCGATGGATATCGATTTGCTTGCCAAAATGGTGAAGGAAGTTATGATGGAAAATGACTCCGTCACCTTGCCCGGCATGGGCAGTTTTCAAGCAGAACTGGTACCTGCCAGTATTACTGACAGGGGCTATACCATCCAGCCGCCTTACCGCAGGCTGTATTTCACCCCGAGGCAGGGGAGCGATAGTCTTCTGGCCTCTTTCTACGCCGCATCGAACGACATTTCCGAGGCCGATGCCACCCGTATCCTGGTAGACTTTCTGGACAGGCTCAAGACTGTCCTCATGACCAGGAAAACCCTTGTCCTCCCAGGATTGGGAAAACTGAGGGCTACCCGCGAGAACCACTTCTTCTTTGTTCCGGATGAAGATCTGGACATCTATCCCGAGGGGTTCTGCCTGGAGCCCATCTCTATGAAAAAGCACAAGGAGTCGCAGCAGGAGGTTGCTACGGCGGTGGCCAATCTTGCCGGCATGCTTTCTCCTGAACCTCAGGCGGCAGCGCCGTCGGAGCCCGTGATAGACATGGTCCTGGACGTGGAACCGGCGCCGGCTGAAGTCCCTTCTGAGCCAGAACCGGCGGAAGTCTCTTCTGAGCAGATACTGGCGGAAGAACCTGTGCAGGAGCAGGCCGAAGAGGCCTCCTTCGTCGCAGATGATAAGGCCGATGCTCCTCAGGAGGCCTCTCCGGTCCTGCCGGATGCCCCAGTGGAAGAGGAACCCGAAGAGGTTCTGCCGGACGCTCCTGTGGAAGAAGAGTCCGAGGTGGTCTCCTTCGTCGCAGAAAATGAGGCCGATGCTCCTCAGGAGACCCCTGCGGTCTCTTCTGAAACGCCGCTTGCGGTGGAGGAGTCTGAGCCTGAACCTGAACCTGTCCCTGAACCTGAAGTTGAACCTGAACCGGAGGCCAAGAAGAAGAGTCACTGGTTCCTCTGGACTTTGCTGGTGCTGCTGATTGTTGTTGTGCTGGCGGCGGCGGGAATCGCCGTCCTGGGACGCGTGGCACCTGAGTGGCTGGACCAGTTCCTGTATTCGGCAGAGGAGCTGGAGGTGCTCTATCCAGAATTGTAAACGTGTACTTTAGATGAGTCCGGTAAGAAGAGAAGGATATAAATTCTGTCAGGATATAGTGGTGCCCAGTTATTCGACCGGCGCCGACAGTCGCATGAAGCCGGCCGGCTTCATGGACTTCGCCCAGGAAATTGCCTATTGGGCTGCAAATGAGCTGGGATTCGGTTACGACAAACTCCATGAGACAAAGGAAGCCTGGGTGCTCGCAAGGATGCACATGCGTTTCTTTGAAATGCCCGCATGGCGGGACCTCGTGCACCTTTATACCTGGCACAAGGGAATGAACAGTCTGTTCTTCCTGCGAGACTTCCGTCTTTTCGACGATTCCGAAAAGCTGCTTGCGACCTGCACCAGTTCCTGGGTGGTGATTAATGAGGAGACTAGGCACTTTGTGCGCCCGGAGTCCATTCAGGGACTCCTGACCGTGGACGGTGTTGTGGACAGTGCCATAGACGAACCCGCTCCGAAACTCCTTCCTCCAAGGGATGCCACTCTCGAAGAGGTCGGGAGTCACGTTGTGGGCTATTCGGACATAGACCTTATCGGCCATACAAACAATGTACGTTATGTGGTGTGGGCGATGGATGTCCTTCCTCCGGAGCTTTCTTTTGCACGCCCGGTGAAGGAACTCTTCATCAATTTCATCAAGGAGACCAAACTAGGCGAGGCCGTCAGTCTGTTCCGATTCAGGACAGAAGAGGATGGCGCCGAGGCCTGGTACGTTGAGGGTCGCGTGGATGGGCGCAGTTGTTTCTCCGTTAAATTCGTGTTCTGAGGGATATGATAGACCTGTACTATCCTACCGACAACGTTCCGCTCTTCCCAAGACCGTCGGTCGACCATCCCGGGAAGGCTGTTCCGGGCTCTGCGGAGATGCTTCCGCTGGTTACTCCGGACGGCGTGGTGTTCGGAAGGGCTTCAAGGGAGTGGTGCCACGGGGGCAGCCGTGAGCTTCATCCAGTGGTGCACCTTTTCATCGCCGACCGTGAAGGCAATGTCCTGCTCCAGAAACGTGCGTCGTGGAAGGAAACGTATCCCGGCGCATGGGACATGTCGGCCGGAGGCCATGTGACCTTCGGCGAGTCGGCCCTTGAAACCGTCTATCGCGAAGCCGAGGAGGAACTTGGCCTTGTGGGCTTTACTCCGCTCTACCTGTTTTCGCGCCTGGACGAGAGAGAGACCGAGAGGGAACTCTCGGTGGCGTATGCCGTAATAGGCCGTCCCGCGCTCGGAAACTGGGGTTCGGAAGTGGAACAGTGCCGATGGTGGAGCATCCCTGAGATTGAAGCCCAGATGGGGAAGGGAGTGTTCACTCCTGTCTTCGAGGCCGAATGGCCGCTTGTCAAGGAAAAACTCGCTTCGCTCCTATGATTACCGATATCGATAAATTCGTCCACGACCAGCTCTCGGTCTGGCCCGCTGTGGCGGCGAAGTACCGCGCGCTCAAGAGCGCTCCTACCCGGACTCTGCCGCTGGGAGGCATTCTGGTAACCCTCCAGTCCAATCCCGGCAGGCTTCCCATCTTCGACCATGGATGCCCGCTTTGCGAGGAAAACTACATGGAGCACCAGCACCGCATAAGCTTCGAGGGCCGGAAAGGGCGCAAATACAATATTCTGGTCAACCGGGCGCCGATTTTTCCCAATCACCTGGTAATCACCCGCGACATCCACGCTCCTCAGACCATCTGGCGCCGCTTTCCGGACATGCTGGACCTGGCGGCTTCCCTTGGCGACTATATCGTTTTCTACAACAGCCCGCAGAGCGGTACTTCGGTTCCGGGCCATGCCCACTTCCAGGCCTGTCCGAAAGGATATATGCCTCTTGAAAGGGCCGCCGACAGAATCCTTCGCGCCATTTCACAGGCCGACGGGGCCATTCCCGCCACCCTTGCCTCCGACGTGGAGTTCATCGACTCCGTTCGTGACGCCCAGCTGTTCCACTACAGGCATTATACCCGCGGAGTATTCTTCCTGAGGGCGAAGACATCCAAGTCCATGGCCAAGATGTTCTATCGCCTTATGGACTGCCAGACCCTTTTTGCCGAGGAGAGCGAACCCCGGTTCAACGCTTTCGTATATATGTCGGAAGGGGAGTACAGGGGCTTTGTGACCATCCGCGGCGAGGCCCGTCCCTCCCAGTTTTATGAAACGGATCCTCAGAAGCATTTCGCCCTCAGCCCCGGTGCCGCCGACATGGCAGGTTTCGTGGTGGTCCCGGAAGAGAAGGACTTTCCCCGGATAACTCCCGAGGTGCTTCAGGATATCTACCGTCAGGTTTCCATCAGCGAGGCCGACGAGGAGTGCCTCCTCTGGCGTCTCGTGCGTACCCAGCCGAAGATTGAGGTGGGCATAATGTCGGCTTCCGAGATTTCATTCGAAATCATCTCCGACGGCGCGGGGAGGCAGAAGGTTACAAGTCGGGAGGGAAAACTCGACTACAACGGTGCCCTCTACGACGAGCTCGTTTTCGAAGCTCCCACAATATCCACCCTCTTCGCCGAAGCGTCCTTCATTCTTTACGACGTTCCCATCGGAATAGGCTTCCATTGGGAAACGAAGCGGGAGGAGCGCTTTGCCGGCACGCTGAAATTTATTGTCGACAAGGGTAAGGTGCAGGCTGTCAATATTATAGGCGTTGAGGACTATCTGCTGAGCGTTATTGCTTCCGAGATGAATACCATGTCGTCGCCGGAGCTTCTGAAGGCCCATGCCGTCATTTCCCGTTCATGGATGATGGCTCAGATCGAGCGTCGCCGCCAGCACCGCAGCAGCGTATCAGGGCCGGAACACTGCAGCACTGCGTCGCTCGTGACCTGGCTGGAAAGCCGCAATGTGGCGGGCCTGGAATACTCGAAGGACGACATCCCCGAAATCTGCAAATGGTTCGACCATGAAGACCATCATAGTTTCGATGTCTGTGCCGACGACCACTGCCAGCGCTACCAGGGTCTGAGCATGGTGGCGGGGGAGGATGCCCGCCGTGCGATTGACGAGACCTGGGGGCAGGTCCTGCGCTGCGACGGCGCCCTTGTTGACGCCCGCTTCTCCAAGTGCTGCGGCGGCCGTACCGAGCGCTTCTCCAGCGCCTGGGCCGACGTCGACTTCCCCTATCTTCCTGTGAAGGACGACCCCTGGTGCGCCACCAAAGACGAAGCGCTGCTGGGTCGGGTGCTCAACGACTACGACCTTTCCACCCGCGACTTCCACGACTGGGAAGTCGTCTACGATGTGGATGAGCTTTCAGAGATTATCTCTCGGAAGAGCGGCATTGACATCGGCCGTCTTCAGGCCCTGAATCCTCTTGAAAGGGGAGGCTCTGGCCGTATTACCAAGCTGGAAATTGTGGGCGACAGGAAAAGTATTATAGTTGGGAAGGAGCTCATTATCAGGCAGTATCTTTCCAACAGCCATCTTTACAGTTCCTGGTTTGACGCCCGTTTTGAAGGTTCGCGCGTGATTCTCAGCGGTCATGGCTGGGGGCATGGCGTGGGCCTTTGCCAGATAGGGGCCGCCGTAATGGCCGCGTCGGGCAAAACATATAAGGAAATACTTGAATTCTATTATCCCGGAACCACTGTCGGACAATGAATACACAGCGCTCCCCATGGTATTGGGTCCCGACCCTCTACTTCGCAGAAGGCATACCTTATTTTGTGGTGAACAACATCTCCACCATTATGTTCAAGAAGATGGGCATGGGCAATGCCGACATGGCACTTCTCACGAGTCTTCTCTATCTTCCATGGCTCATCAAACCCTTCTGGAGCCCGTTCGTGGACATAATCAGGAGCAAACGCTGGTGGGTGCTTCTGTGCGAAGTGGCGATGATCCTGCTCTTCGCCCTTACCAGCATCACCCTTCCGCGTTCGTGCGGCAGCGACCCCGGTATCTTCACCCTCACGCTGGTATTCTTCTGGATTACGGCTTTTGTCTCGGCCACGCATGACATTGCCGCCGACGGTTTCTATATGCTCGGGCTTACCGGCAAGCAGCAGTCCGTTTTCGTGGGCATCAGAAGCACCTTCTACCGCATTTCCAATCTCTTCGTCCAGGGTGCCCTGGTGGTTCTGGCCGGTGTGCTCGAGAACCGCTATTCCGACATCCCTCTTTCCTGGAGACTCACTCTGGGCGTGGTGGCCGGCGTATGGACTCTCATCACCCTCTACCATTTCTGGGCGATGCCCCGTCCCGAGGCCGATGTTCCACGCTCCGGAAAGAACGCCGCAGGGATTGTCCGCGACTTCGGCCGCAGTTTCGCCACCTTCTTTTCCAAGCCTCTCGTATGGGTTGGAATAGCCGTAATGCTGCTTTACCGCCTGCCCGAAGCCTTCGCCCTGAAGATAGTTCCCGCCTTCCTGGTAGACCCTGCCGACGCAGGCGGAATGGGGCTCTCGACAGTTAACTACGGCCTCATCAACAACACGGTGGGCGTAGTGGGAATCGTACTTGGCGGAATACTCGGCGGAATTGCGATTTCGCGCGCCGGGTTGAAGAAATCCCTTTGGCCCATGGCAATGGCGCTCGCCCTTCCGTGTGCGGTCTACCTCTGGATGTCGCTCTACCAGGCCATGCCCCTGTGGCTGGTTGGAACCTGCATTTTCATTGAGCAGTTCGGTTACGGCTACGGCTTCACCGCCTACATGCTATACATGATATACATTTCCGACGGAGAGTTCAAAACCTCGCACTATTCCATCTGTACGGCCTTCATGGCCGCATCCATGATGCTGCCCGGAATGGTGGCCGGTTTCCTTCAGGAAAGTATGGGATATCCGCTGTATTTCGGCTTTGTCATGCTGTGCTGCATAGGCAGTGTGATAGCGGTTATGCTTGCACGTCGCGGAATTCCTTCCGATTTTGGAAGAAAATGATTATATTTGAGCGATGAAACGTCTTGTCGCGCTTGTTTCCCTTTTTCTTCTCGGTGCTTCCATGCTCCGCTCCCAGGTTGTCCCTGGAATCGAAGTGCTGGAAAGCTATGGTTTTGAGGAACTCGCAGGCAAGCGTGTGGGGCTGGTTACCAACCCCAGCGGTGTGGACCGTTGTCTTCGCTCCACCATCGACATCCTCTTCGACGCACCCGAGGTGAATCTCGTGGCCCTTTTCGGTCCCGAGCACGGAGTCCGCGGAGACGTCTATGCCGGCGACCATGTTGCCGACGGCACGGACCCCCGCACCGCCTTCCGGTCTTCTCCCTTTACGGCGCCACCCGCGAGCCCACGGCGGAGATGCTCCGGGGGATAGACGTCATGGTCTACGACATTCAGGATGTGGGCACCCGCAGCTACACTTTCATCTCCACCCTCGGTCTTGTGATGCGCTCCTGCGCCAGGGCCGGCATTGAAGTCCTCGTACTGGACCGCCCCAACCCTCTGGGCGGCCTCAAAATCGAGGGTCCCATAGTCCAGGACGGCTATCACTCCTTTGTGAGCCAGTACAAGATTCCCTATGTCTACGGCCTCACCGTCGGCGAACTCGCCGGCCTGATTAACGAGGAAGGCCTCAACCGCGGGCAGCAGGGCAACGAACCCCCGCTGCGCTGCCGTCTGAACGTTATTCCCATGAGGGGCTGGCATCGCAGTATGCTTTACAGGGACACCGGCCTTCCGTGGATACTTCCTTCGCCCAATATCCCCTCCGAGGAGTCGGCTCTGGGTTATCCCTCGGCCGGAATAGCAGGGGAGTACGGCTACCTGCAGATAGGGGTGGGATATACCATCCCCTTCCAGGTTTTCGCCGCCGAATGGATAGATGCCGACGCCCTCAAGGCCCGTCTGGACAGCTACCATCTTCCCGGCACCGCTTTCCGCACCATCCACTACAAGCCTCTTTCCGGCAGCATGGCCGGCAAGCTTGTACACGGCGTCCAGTTTTTCTACACCGACTACGAAGCCGCCGACATAACGCTCACCCAGTTCTATGTGATGCAGGCCGTCAATGAACTGTATCCGGACCATTGTCCCTACCCCCTGCGCAAGACCAGGATGCTGGATATCGTCTGTGGTACGGATTATGTAAGAGTGAAATTCGGAGAGCGCATGAAAGTGGAAGATATCGTTGAGTACTGGAACAAGGACATCGACTCCTTCCGGACGGTCTCCCAGAAATATTATTTATACAGATAACTTTTAAAACTTGAGATGCTATGAGAAGGTTCCTGACATTTGCCGCTTCTGCAGTATTGGCCTTTGCCATGCTCTCGGCACCTGATATGTATGCACAGACCCGTTCCACGGGCTCTGGCTCTTCTTCCACCCGCTCAACAGGTACCTCCGGCAGCAGCCGCTCCACAGGTACTGTGAGCCAGAGCACCAACCGCTCCACCGGCACTACCAGCGGCACCAGCCGCAGCACCGGTACCGTGAACCAGAACACCAACCGTTCCACCGGTACCACCTCCGGCAGTTCCAGCCGTTCCACCGGTACTTCTGTGAACCAGAATACCAACCGGAGCACCGGCACCGTGAACCAGAACACCAACCGGAGCACCGGTTCGAGCTCCAGCAGCAGTAGCCGCTCCACCGGCACCTCCAGCTCCAGCTCTTCCAGCCGCAGCACCGGCACCGGCGTTTCCTCCGGTTCCACCAGCCGTTCTTCCGGCACCAATGCAGGCACCAGCCGTTCCACCGGCAGTTCTTCCAGAGGCAGTGTCCAGAGCGGAAACTCCGGAAGCACCCGTTCCAGCTCTTCTTCTGCAACCGGCGGCACCGTTCGTTCCACCAACGTGAACCGTGACGGCCTTTCCGCATCCGACGGCGCCAACACCGGCAACAACCAGATGCAGAACAACGAACCGTTCCGCGACAACGGAGGCAACTACCGTTACAACGACGATCATCGTATGGATGACAGGCATGACATCCACCGCATCCCTCCCCGTCAGCGTGATCCCATGCCCTGGGACCGCCCCGGACACTTCTGGGGAGACCACCCTCACTACTACGGTTACCGTATCCACTCGCTGCCTCCTCAGTATCGCAGGATCAGCCATTGGGGAATCGACTACTACTTCTATGAAGGCATCTATTACAGGCCTTTCGGCGGAGCATACGTAGTTTGCCGTCCTCCTTTCGGCACTCCTATCGATGTTGCAATTGACAGGGCGATTCTCCGCAGTCTGCGTTTCGCATACTACTGCGACACCTATCGCACCTACAACGCGGTCTTTGACAACTACAATGTGATTGCAAGGCAGAATCTGATCATCGCTCAGAACAACGCCCGCATCATCGCTCAGAACAACGCATACGCGCTCAACTCTTCCCGCGCCCTCTCGGCTTACGAGCTCGCGAACAGGCTGGGTCTGGTTCAGAGCTACGCCTATGCTAATTCCGAGTACTTCTATATGGACGGCGTGTTCTACACCATCTCCGCGTCCGGCGCATACTCCACCATCGTTCCTCCTGCAGGCGCTCTGGTGACCTCGCTGCCCGACGACTATGAGGTGATTGTGATGAACGGTATCGAGTACTACATGGTGGACAACACCGTATACCGCACCACCCTCTTCGACGGTCAGCCTTACCTCGAAGTCCTTGGCCAGATGTACGGCTCGCTCTACAACCAGTACAACGTCTACAGATAGTCCTTAACCCATACATTTTACAGGGCCGGCTCCCATCGGAACCGGCCTTTTTTATGGCGATAACGTGCCGAAAACACCCTTTAATAACGGAGATTAAATCAGGGCAAAGATGCGGTGGAGGGAGTCGGAGGGACCGGAAGAGTGGAGCTCGATGGAGAAGGGGCCTTCGTCCATGGGAATGGTGTGGCTCTGGAGAACTCTTACGGTGTGGCGGGCGACTGCGGGTGCGGGGTCGATGATTCTTACTCCTTCTCCGGCCACTTTCTGAATGACGGGGAGAAGGAAGGGGTAGTGGGTGCAGCCGAGAACGAGGATGTCGGCCCCTTTCTCCAGGAGGGGAGTGACGCTTGCACGGACGGTGGATTCGGCCTCCGGGCCATCCAGGATACCGTTTTCCACTAGCTCTACGAAGCCCTGTCCCACATGTTCCACAACCTTCACGCCGGAGGCGTAGCGGCCTCGTGTGTCGAGGTATTTGGAGCCCTTGAGGGTACCTGCGGTGGCGAGTACGCCGATGACGCCGCTCCTGGTGCCGAGAGCTGCCGGCTTTACGGCCGGTTCCATGCCGATGAAGGGAATCTCCGGATACTCGCTCCGGAGCGTGGCTATTGCGGCGGCTGTGGCGGTGTTGCAGGCTACGACAATGATATCGGCCCCCTTGCCGAGGAGGAAGTCCGTAATGAAGCGGGCGCGGTCCTGGATGTAGGCGGGGGTCTTCTCGCCGTAGGGGCAATGGGCGTTGTCCGAGAAATAAACATAGCGTTCGCTGGGGAGCAGCTTCACGAGTTCCCTGTAGACGGAGAGCCCTCCGCTTCCTGAATCGAATATGCCTATGGTAGCCATTTCAGTGCAAAAGTACGAAAATATTTCGTAAATTTGTAGACTTAATGTAAGACTGATGACCACACTGGAACAAATAAAGGAATTGCAGCAGCGACTGAGCACCCTCGAGGGCTGTCTGGACATAGACGGCAAGCGCAGGGATGTAGAGGCCCGCACTGCGGAGAGTCTTGCTCCGGATTTCTGGAACGATGCCAAGGCCGCCGAGCTTTTCCTCAAGAAACTCGCCGGGGTAAAGTCCTGGGTGAATGACTACGACAAGGCCAGAACCCTTGTGGAAGATCTGGAAGTGCTCTACGAATTTGCAAAAGAGAGCATCAGCGGCGGAGATGAGGAACAGGTGGAAACCGAAGAGAGCCGTGAGCTGGATGCATCATACGCTGCCGCCGTCGAGGCCGTGGAAGCTCTGGAACTCCGCAACATGCTCGGCGGCGAGGGCGACAACCTGGGCGCCGTGCTCACCATCAATTCCGGTGCTGGCGGTACCGAGGCCAACGACTGGAGCGCCATGCTCATGCGCATGTACACGCGCTGGTGCGAGCGCAACGGCTACAAATACACCGTGACTTCGCTGCTGGAAGGCGAGGAGGCCGGTATCAAGAGCGCCACCATCGAGGTGGAGGGAGACTATGCCTACGGCTATCTAAAGGCCGAAAACGGCGTGCACCGTCTTGTGCGCATTTCGCCTTTCAATGCCCAGGGAAAGCGCCAGACAACCTTTTCCAGCGTGTTCGTCTATCCGCTGGTGGACGACAGCATCAATATCGAAATCAACCCCTCCGACCTGGAATGGGACACCTTCCGCAGCGGTGGCCACGGCGGCCAGAACGTGAACAAGGTGGAAACCGGCGTGCGCGTGCGCCACATTCCTTCCGGAATCATGGTCGAGAACACTGAAACCCGTTCGCAGCAGGACAACCGCCAGAGGGCGCTGCTGATCCTGAAATCGCGCCTGTACGACATCGAACTCCGCAAACGCCAGGAAAAGCAGGCCGAGCTCGAAGGACAGAAGAAACGCATAGAATGGGGCTCCCAGATACGCAATTACGTGCTTCATCCTTATAAACTGGTGAAGGATCTCCGCACCGGTTACAGCACCGCCGACACCCAGGGAGTGCTGGACGGCGACATCAACGAGTTCATGAAGACTTACCTTATGGGAACCGGTGCCGCGGTTACCGATCCCGACGAGCTTGACTGAAAATGAGACGGCTTTTTGCATTATTCTGCGTCACTGTGCTGCTGTCTGCCTGCGGGCAGAGGGTGAGGCCCCAGCATACCGCCCCGGTGACGGTGAAGGTGGTGGAAGTCCGCACTTCCGCCACTCCGGTATCGCTCACTTATGCGGGCACAGTGCAGGCGGCGGCCTCCACTGTAATTAGCAGCCCTCATTCCGGTACCGTGGACAGGCTTGCGGTGGGGGAGAATGAGGATGTCAGAAGAGGTCAGGTGCTGGCGGTAGTCCGTTCCGAGCAGGTTCAGGCTGCCTACGATGCCTCCCAGGCTACTCTCGCCCAGGCGCAGGACGCCTACGACAGGGTCGTGCGGGTTCGTGAGAGCGGCTCCTCCGGGGTGTCGGATGTCCAGTTCATGGAAGTTCAGACCCGGCTCGCCCAGGCCCGTTCCGCCGCCCAGGCAGCATCCAGGGCCCTTGAGTCATGTACTATCAAGGCCCCGTACGACGGCGTGGTGGGCAGCGTGAGTGTAAGGCGCGGCGTGAGCGTGAATGCGTTTGAGCCGATTATGCAGATATTCGACGTGGGAACGCCCGACGTGCGTTTCCCGGTTCCCGAAGCGGAGATAGCCGCCCTTGTTCCCGGTACCGCACTCGAGGTGGAGGTGCCGGCGCTCGGGCGCAGCTTCGAAGGTACGCTTGCCAGCAAGGGAGTGGTGGCGTCGGCCCTGTCGCACAATTACGAGTGCGTGGCGAAGGTGCACGGCGAGGGTTTGCTTCCCGGAATGGTATGCAAGGTGCATATCCGCGAAGCGGGGGATTCCACCCTTGTGGTACCGGTGTCGGCGCTCCGCACGGGAGTGGACGGCCGCTATGTCTGGTGCGTGAACGACGGCACCGTATTCAAGCGCTTTGTCGAGACCGGCGCATACAGCGGCGACGGCGTTGTCATTAGCGAGGGCCTCCGGGAAGGAGACCTCCTGATTGTCGAGGGCGGCAGGAAGGTGTCGTCCGGAATGAAAGTCCGGGTACAGTTCTGATGGAGCTCAACCGCTATAGAAAAGGCATCGCAGGGTGGGTGCAGTGGACTATCGGCCAGAAGAGGATAGTCTATCTGCTGGTATTTGCCCTTTCGTGCCTTGGAATCTATGGCGTGAGCCGGATGAACAAGGACGAATTCCCCACTTTCGAGATTAAACAGGGCCTGATAGTCGGTGTTTATCCCGGTGCTACGGCCGCTCAGGTGGAGGAGCAGCTCGCGAAGCCCCTGGAGGAAACTCTGTTTTCTTTCCGAGAAATCGTGCGTTCCACCACCCGCACCGTTTGCCGCGACGGAATCTGTTACATTTATGCCGACCTCAACACCCCCCAGTCCAAGAAAGACGAGGTCTGGTCCAAGATAAAACTGCGTCTCGATGCGCAGAGGATGCTCCTTCCCACCGGAGTGCTTGCCGTTGCCGTGCTGGACGATTTCAGCTCCACCTCGGCCATGATGATAGCGCTGGAGTCCTGCGACAAGGAGTATGTCGAACTGGAGGAGTACGCCAACCTGCTTTCGGAACGACTCAGGCGCATCGACATGCTTTCCAGCGTGCGCGTCCTGGGCACGCGTGAGGAGGAAATCGCCGTTCTGATAGACCCCGTCAGGGTGTCGGCCTACGGGATAGACCCTGCCAGCCTGATGCTGAATTATCAGGCGTCCACGCTGGTACTGCCCGGCGGTAGCGTTCACGGCGGAGACGTGGTTTCTCCCATCCACATGGGCGACGCCCTTTCCGGCGAGCTGGAAGTGGCTTCCCAAGCCGTTTATGCCGACCCTTCCGGCAACATTGTCCGGCTCAGGGATATAGCCGACATCGTAAGGCGTTACAAAGACGCATCGGAATATATTTCCTACAACGGTTCTCCCTGCCTTATCCTTTCCCTGGAGATGAGGCCCGACAACGACATCACCCGATTTGGACGCGAGGTCGACAGGGTCCTGGATGCATTCTGTACCGAGCTTCCGGAAGGCGTAACCCTCACCAAGGTGACGAATCAGCCGGAAGTGGTGGGTACGGCGGTGTTCTCCTTCCTCAGGGACCTTCTGATATCCATGCTGGTGGTGGTCCTCGTGATGCTGCTGCTGTTCCCGCTCCGCTCGGCCCTGATTGCATCGTCGGGCCTTCCGGTGATAACGGCCATGTCGCTGTGCGTCATGTATATCTGCGGCGTCGATTTGAATACGGTTACTCTGGCGGCCCTGATTGTGTGCCTCGGAATGATAGTGGACGACTCCATAATAACCATGGACGGCTATATGGACAAGCTGGGCAAGGGGATGGGAAAGGTAGAGGCGGCATGTGCATCGGCAAAAGAGCTGTTCATGCCCACCTTCATAGCCACGCTGGCTATAAGCCTGATGTTTTTCCCCGTGAAAATCATTCTCTCGGGTTACCTGAAGGATTTCGTGAAGTTCTTCCCCTGGGTGATTCTCACTTCGCTGATGCTTTCGCTGGTTTATGCCGTAACCATGGTTCCGTCGCTGGAGACTCGCTTCATTTCGGGCCCCCACCGCGGCGACGAAAATATGGTGGCGAGGTTCCAGCATAAGCTTTTCCGCTTCATCGAGACAACCTATGCCAAAGGGCAGGAATGGTGTTTCCGCAATCCGCGTTTCACCCTTTTCGGAGGCTTCGTGGCCATTGGACTCGGCCTGCTGATGTTCTCACAGCTCAATGTCCAGATGGTCCCGAAGGCTGCCCGCGACTTCTTCTGCATAGAACTCGACCTCGAGGCGGGCAGCGGAGTGGAGCGTACCAAAGAACTGGCCGACTCCATGACCACCATAATGCTCAACGACCCCCGCGTGGTGTCGGTGACTTCGTTCGTAGGAGCATCGGTTCCCCGTTTCAGCGCCACTTATACGCCGAAGCTGCCGCTGCCTTCGTCGGCCCAGCTCATAGTGAAGACGCGCTCCACACGGGCCACTGAGGAGATGTTGCGGGAGTATGAGTCTTCGTCGGAGCATCTGTTCCCTTCGGCCCTAATCCGCTTCAAGCAGATGGACTACCAGGCCGTGGATGCGCCCGTGATGGTGTCGTTCAAGGGAGAAAACCGCGAGCTGCTGTATCCTCTGGCCGATTCCCTGCGCGCTTACCTTTCAAGCCTCGACACCGAGCTGAAGTGGGTGCATGCCGACAATGACGACATCCAGTCGCTTGTGAGCATGGACCTTCTCGGGGACGAGTCGGCACGCCTGGGTGTGAGTCGCGCCCTGCTTTCGCTGCAGATGGCGGGAGCTTTCAGCGGCACCACGGTGGCCAACGTCTGGGAAGGGGACAGGAAGATTCCGGTGAACATATACCAGAACCCCGTGGACGGGAACTACGACGCCATTGGCCGTCAGCCCGTCTCGACGGTTTTCCCGGGAGTGTCGGTGCCGTTCCGTCAGATTGCCTCCATGGAGCCTCAGTTCGTGCCGTCCCAGCTTGAAAGACGCGGCGGAGAGGCCTCCGTCACCGTTTATGCCGACATGAAATACGGCCAGAGCCAGCCTCAGATGAAGGCGCGTATCGGCCGCTTCCTGGATGGCCTGGAGCTCCCCGCCGGTGCGGAGGTCAGTTATGGCGGTCTGGAGGAGATGAACAAGATTCTGGGGCCCGAGGTGGCCGTTGCTTTCCTGGTGGCCTGCATAATTCTGTTCCTCTTCCTGCTCATCCATTTCCGCAAGGTTTCCATAGCCCTGCTTACCATGGCGATGAGCTCGCTGTGCCTTTTCGGCGCCTTCCTCGGCCTGTGGATTTTCAATCTCGACTTCGGCATCACAGCCGCCCTCGGACTTATCTCCCTCGTGGGTATAATAGTCCGCAATGGCATCCTGATGTATGAATATGCCGAGGACTGCCGCTTCAAGGACGGAATGGATGCCATGACCGCCGCAATGGAGGCCGGAAAGCGCCGTGTCCGTCCAATCTTCCTGACCTCCTGCACAACCGCCCTGGGAGTGCTTCCGATGGTGATTTCAGGCGACCTTCTCTGGATGCCGATGGGGGTTGTCATCTGCTTTGGCACAATGCTGTCCATCTTCCTGATCGTGCTTATTATGCCAATCAGCTATTATCTGATATTCAAGGAAAAGGCATGAAACTGAGACTGTCCATACTGCTAATGCTGCTATGCACCGGACTGGGTGCGCAGACGGTCACCCTTTCGCTGGAGAACTGTGAGCTCCTTTCGGCCGATGCCATGTCGGACGCCGCCGTCAGGAACGCCGCCGCCGACGTTGAAATGGCCCGCATGCAGATGCTTGAAACCCGCTGGCTCTATGCTCCCTCGGTTTCGCTCAACGCTTTCGGATTCAGGGCTCTGAATCCCCTCGTGGATGTGAATTACAGGGAGCTGGTGAAGGATTTCGACGTGGATGAGAGCACCCTGGATGCAATTGACAGACGTGCGGTGGAGCTTGGTATTCCCACGCATTACCGTGCCCTCCAGAATGGCTGGGGAGCATCTGCGCTGCTCATGCAGCCCGTCTTTGCCGGCGGGCGGATAGTGAACGGAAACGCCCTGGCTTCGCTCGGATACCGTGCGGCCCTGCTTCAGCAGAGCGTGAGCACGCGCGACCACCTGGAAGACGTGCGCTCCAAGTTCTGGAGAGTAATCCAGCTTCAGGAAAAGCTCATCACCCTTGACGACGCCCTTGGGATGCTTTCCTCGCTGGAAGGGGACGCCGCATCGGCTTCGGATGCGGGGCTTATCGCCGGGGATGAAATCGATCAGGTTCGCCAGAAGCAGCGTGAACTCGCTCTTCAGCGCAGCCGGCTTGTGAGCGGCATGCGCCTTGCGAAAATGGACCTTCTCAATACCATCGGCTATCCTTATACTCCCTATCTCACAATGGCCTGTGATTCTCTTCCATATGTGGATTCCGTGGAGCTCGAAGCCAATATCGAGACGCTTCTTCCACCGGAGAATTACTTCATTCCGGAAGAGGATGCGCTTGCGGCGACTGGGGAGTCCCAGCTTCTTGAGCTTCAGGTACAGGCGAAGGAGCTTGAAAGACGGATTGCAATAGGCGAGGCCCTTCCGCAGCTGGCCGTAGGCGCTGCATACGGCTATGCCCACTATATAGGGGAACCGCGCTGGAACGGCGGAGTGTTCGCAACTCTGAGCATTCCCATTACGGCATGGGGCGCCACCGCCCGGAAAGCCGGCCGTCTCGGCTATGCCGTGCAGCAGGCTAGGACAGACAGGGATTTTCTCCGTGAACAGCTGCTTGTGAGGCTCCGTCAGCTATGGGTTGAGCTTGAGGTTGCCTGGGACAATATCCTCTTGTGCGAAGAATCGGTGGATATCGCCGTCCGGAGTTTTACCCAGACCGAGGCACGTTTCAATGCCGGGATGGCCACCTCATCGGAACTGATGCAGCAGCGCACGTCCCTCCGCAGTGCGAGGAACGACCTTATCGATGCCAGGATTGCTTATATTCAGGCTGTGAGCGCCTACCGTTCCTACGCAGGATCAGATTAGGCGTATCCCTTCCTGCTCCATTTTCCGGAGCGTTTCCACATGACCGTCATAGTCCACGTATGCAAGGCAATCCTTCAGTACGTGTACCTTGAAGCCGGCCTTTTTAAGGTCTTCGGCGGTGTTCAGCACGCAGTATTCGGTTGCGATTCCGCACACCAGGACATTGCGGATTTCCATCATCGAGAGCACATCGCCCAGAGCCTGTCCAGCGTGGTTCACGCCCTCGAAGCCGCTGTACTGTTCTTTGTCACGGTCTTCGCCCTTGTAGAAGCAGAGGCCTTCGTCGGCATAGGGGGCGAGGGCTTCGTGGATTTCGGCCCCGTGTGTGCCCTGGACGCAATGGGGAGGCCATATTCCGCCCTGCTCCTTGAAGGAGCTGTGGTCGGCGGGATGGTGGTCGCGTACGAAAAGGACAGGGAAGAAGCCTTCCTGCTTTTCCAGGAAATTGATTCATATCAGTACCCACAGGAACCGTTTCGTCCGGTTCTTCTCAGCGTCTATTTCCGGCTGACCTATACCTGCGGACTGCGTCCAAATGAGGGCAGAACGCTGAAAAAGCAGAATGTGGATTTGAATACCGGTAAGGTCCAAATTCTGAATACCAAAATGCAAAAAAGCCGCGTAGTGGTTATGTCCGATGACATGTGTTCTATGGCAAGAACTTATTCCACATTGCGGGACATTGCCTTTCCAGACAGCGAGTATTTCTTTCCCTC
>CAJOCS010000032.1 GCA_905233655.1 uncultured Bacteroidales bacterium
AACACGAACATCACCCAGCTCAAGATGTTCCTCACCCGCATGGGTTCGAGCGCGAAATTCATCGTTACCGGCGACGCCACCCAGATAGACCTTCCCCGTCCAGGCGATTCCGGCCTGCTGCTGGGAATCCGCCTCCTGGAGGGGATCAAGGGCATTTCCACCATCCGCTTCACCAACAACGACATTGTCCGTCACCCCCTGGTCACAAAAATTGTCCGGGCATTCGATCACGTCGAATCCCCGGACAAAGAGTAGTATTTAACTCAAGTTTCTAGTTCGCGTTCACGATCGCTGCCCAGTGGTCGTATGCCTCCTGGTACTTGGGATCGATGTTGCGGAGCTGGAAGTTCAGCCTCTTCAGGAAGTCTGCCGCGGCAATCTTGGCGTCGGGGTTCTGAGTTACCTCGTAGCACTTCTCGAGGGGTTCGAGGGCCAGGATGTAGGTCTCGTTCAGCTGAGCCTGCAGTTCGTCGTACCTGCGCCATTCCCTAACGTCAAGGGCGTTCATCTCATCCACGATAGCCTCGCCTTTCTTGAGATACATCATGCCGAGCCCGTAATATGCCATGTCGTAGTTGGGGTCGATCTCGGCGGCCTTGTCATAAGCGGCCTTTGCGGCTTCGAAGTTCTTGATACCGGTGTAGATGTTACCCTCGACATAGTAGAGAGATGCATTGTCGGGCATCTGAAGCTTTGCCTCGTCGAGAAGCTCCACGATCTTGGCGGGATCCTCGTTGGTGCTGATGTAGAGGTTGATGAGGTTGGTGAGGACGATGTTATTGTCCGGATAATTCCTCATACCGTCGGCAAGGAAGTTCTTTGCGGCGAGGGTGTCGCCTGCGGCCTGGGCGCACTCGGCGAGGTTCGCATAGATGTTACCGTCGGAGGTAGCCGTTGGCAAGGCACCTGTTGAAGTACTCCTGTGCGAGGTCGTAGTTGTGGAGTGCGAGAGCGGTGAATGCAGTGTTGTAGGTTGCATCCATGTTGGGCTCGGGGCAGGGAGCGATCATGGAAACGTCGGAAGCGCCCTTGAAGAGCTCGCATGCCTTCTGGATGTCGCCGAGGGTGTAGGCGGTGTAGGCGTCGTTCAAATAGCGGTCGACGATTTCCTGCATCTTGGGAGCGATATCCTTCTCCTTGGCGCCGAGTTCGAAAGCGTGGGCGTAGGCGGCTGCGGCGTTGCCGAGCAGGTCACCTTCGTAGGAAGGATGGGTAACGTTCACCAGCACCAGCTGTCCGGCACCGTTGAAGTAAAGGTCTACATGCGAGAAAGTGAGCTTCTCGTAAGCCTCGCCTTCAAGCTCCACGACTTCACTGCCGCTGGGCTGCTCGCGGAACATCATCGCAAGGGTATTCTTGTCGATACCGGGGGCGATGTTCACGGTAGGGTTGTTGTAGGCATTGAGGTATGCCTTGCCGAGGTTCACCCAAGTGGCGGCCTTCGCGCCTTTCTTGGCGTCCTGGGAGGCAGCGATTGCCTTGTTGACATTCTTCTGGATGTCGGCATCCGACTTCTGGGCATATGCCACCTGCATGGAGCAGAGAACGGCAAGTGCAAGAATCAACTTTTTCATGGTAATAAGTATTAATGTTTATTCAGTTTCGTTTCCGGTAATCTCCTGGTTGTCGGCTGCCTGGCTTTCTTCTTCGTCATTGTGCTCGACGACGGATACGGCCGCGATGGCATCGCCTTCCTTGATGTTAATGAGCCTTACGCCCTGTGTGGCACGTCCGGCAACACGTATTGTGCTGACAGGCATACGGATCGTCATTCCTGAGCGGCAGATGATCATCAGGTCATCTTCGTCGGTGACATTCTTGATTGCCACCAGCTTGCCCGTCTTCTCGGTGATGTTGAGCGTTTTCACGCCCTTGGCACCACGCGAAGTCTGACGATAGTCATTTGGATCCGAGCGTTTTCCGAAACCGTTTTCGGAGACGGCCAGAACCTGGTGCTTCGCAGCGTCTTCGGCCTGGGGATCCTGGCTTACGACGCCCACCACATTGTCCCCTTCATCAAGATTGATGCCACGCACGCCCGTGGAGGTCCTTCCGAGAGGCCTGGCCTCTGATTCATCGAACCTTACGCAGCGGCCGCCGTTGGCTGCAATCATGATATTGCAGTTACCGTTGGTGAGGATTGCCTCCAGGAGGGCGTCGTCCTCGCGGATGTTGATGGCGTTCACACCGTTGGTACGCGGGCGTGAATAGGCTTCCAGGGAAGTCTTCTTGACGATACCCTTGCGGGTTACCATCATAATGTAGTTGTTGTTGATGAATTCCTGGTCCTTGAGCGTCTTCACGTTGAGGTATGCACGGACCCTGTCGTCCGGCTCGATCATGAGGATATTCTGGATTGCACGGCCCTTGGAAGTGCGCGTGCCTTCGGGGATTTCATATACCTTGAGCCAGTAACAGCGTCCTTTCTGCGTAAAGAGCAGCATGGTTGAGTGCGTATTGGCGATATAGATGTGTTCGATGAAGTCCTCGTCGCGGGTGGCGCTTCCCTTCATGCCCACGCCGCCGCGGTTCTGGGTGCGGAATTCGGTGAGGGCGGTACGCTTGATGTAGCCGAGATGGGAAATGGTGATGACCTGGTCTTCGTCGGCATAGAAATCCTCCGGGTTGAACTCGTCTTCGGCGAAGGTGATTTCTGTACGGCGAGGGTCGGCATAACGCTCCTTCAGGTCCATGGTCTCCTGCTTCACCACCTCCAGCTGGGCTTCTACGCTGCCGAGGATTCGCTCGCATTCGGCAATGAACTTCATGAGCTCGTCATACTCGTTCTGGAGCTTGTCCCTTTCCAGGCCGACAAGCTGCCTCAGACGCATTTCCACGATGGCTCCGGCCTGAGGGTCGGTGAATTCGTAGCGCTCCATGAGGATGCGCTTCGCCTCCTCCACGCTCTTCGACTCATAGCGGATGACGTGTACGATTTCGTCGATGATGTCCATGGCCTTCAGCAGGCCGGCCACGATGTGCGCACGCTTCTGGGCCTTGTCGAGTTCGAACTTCGTACGGCGCACGATAACCTCGTGGCGGAAGTCTACGAAATTCTGGAGGATTTCCTTGAGGCTGAGGGTGCGGGGACGTCCTTTCACCAGGGCCACGTTATTGAAGGAGAAACTGCTCTGCAAAGGAGTGTACTTGAAGAGGGTGTTCAGCACCACGCCGGAATTGACACCCTGCTTGAGGCGGATTACCACGCGGATGCCCTCACGGGAGCTTTCGTCGTTGATGTAGGAGATGCCCTCGATCTTCTTGTCTTCGCTGAACTGGGCGATCTTCTCTATCATCTCCCTCTTGTTCACCATGTATGGAATCTCGGTAACGACGATGGTCTCACGACCCTTCTCGTCCACTTCGATTTCAGTGCGGGAACGGATTACCACCCTGCCGCGTCCGGTTTCGTATGCGTCACGGATGCCGGAACGGCCCATAACTATACCGCCGGTGGGGAAATCGGGACCCTTGATGTACTGCATGAGTTCATCGGTGGTGATTTCCGGATTGTCGATGTAGGCGCAGATTGCATCGCAGCATTCGCCCAGATTGTGGGGAGCCATGTTGGTGGCCATACCCACGGCGATGCCGGATGCGCCGTTCAGCAGAAGCAGGGGCGCCTTGGTGGGAACCACGGTGGGTTCCTCGAGGGAATCGTCGAAATTCAGGGTCATGTCCACGGTGTCCTTGTCCATGTCGGCAAGAACGTCGTCCGACATCCTCTGAAGCTTGGCTTCCGTATATCGCATTGCGGCGGGAGAGTCTCCGTCCATGGAGCCGAAGTTGCCCTGGCCCCACACCAGCGGGTAACGCTGGTTCCACCACTGGCCCAGACGGACCATGGCGTCGTATACGCTGGCGTCTCCGTGAGGATGGTATTTACCCATCACGTCACCCACGATACGTGCGCTCTTCTTCGTCTGGCCGCCATACTTCAGGCCCATTTCGTTCATGCCGAAAAGCACACGGCGCTGAACGGGTTTGAGACCGTCGCGGACGTCCGGAAGCGCACGGGAAACAATCACCGACATGGAATAGTCGATGTAGGCCGTACGCATCTCGTGGTCTATTTCAACCTGCTCGGTATAGCCTGTTCCCTGGGGTTCTTCCAGCATTTCTTTCTCTTCGTTTTTATCCATATTTTCAACTGCTCTTATAAACGTACAAATATAGGCAAATAATATGGAAAAAACAAGAGATTAATCAAAGATTAATCGCCCTCCAGAGCGTCCGGCCATGGGTTGGGAGAAATGCCGGACATGGCCACCATCTGGGCGTGCGCTTCGGAGCGCAGACGGTCCACTTCCTTCTTCTTCTGGGCGGTCCTGTCAACCAGTATGGGATGGCCCGCATGGATGGTCATGCAAGGGAGGTTTTTGGGGCCGAAAAGCCTGTACAGGCCTTTGCGGGGCCGATATGTGATGGTGAAGGGAATAACGGGGATATTGTATTTGTAGGCCATGGCGAACGCTCCCCTCTTGAAAGGACGGATGGGAGCGTACCAGTTCCAGCGCACGGCCTCAGGGAAAATGAGCATCCAGTCGCCCCGGCGGTGATATTCGTCGAAGGCCTCGTTGAAGGCCCTCAGCCCGCCCGGAGTCTCAGGCACGGGGATTCCGCCCACATATTTCATGAACCATCCCATCTTGCCGTTGAAGTGCTTGGCATACATGGGAATACGGATGACATGCCTCAGGGTGGCCTGATAGACGCATAGGGCGTCGAACACATAGACGTGGTTGCAGACGCACATCGCACCGCCTTTCAGCTGTTTTCCGTAACCTTTCAGATTCTTCTTTCCTTCCACCTTCAGGCCGAAGTGGGTATGGTTCCAGAAGTCTGCGGCGATCCACTGCACGAACCAGCCAAGGAAGCGGTTCCACTT
The DNA here is from genome assembly GCA_905233655.1 of uncultured Bacteroidales bacterium. Taxonomy (GTDB): domain Bacteria; phylum Bacteroidota; class Bacteroidia; order Bacteroidales; family UBA932; genus Cryptobacteroides. The sequence continues at coordinate 4,889 of CAJOCS010000032.1, forward strand.
GTATTTAAAGGATTCGTCGAGGTAGGGATAGGTTTCGTCGAACTGGAACTTACCCTTGGAAGAATCCTCCACCTCAACGGTGAGCATGCGCTGGAAAGGGTCCGAAGGGTATTCGATACCCATCTGGGGAATGTACGGTTCTGCCATATCAATCAGTATTGAAGGAGATATTCAGTGGAGATGCCGCCGAACTCCTCGAGCACCATGCGGGTGAGCTTGCCCGCCCTGTAGTCGAGGATGAGCTTCGAATAGCCGCGGGGAGCCGCCTGGCGGGCCGTGATGGTTACGGTTTTCACCCCATTCCTGGTAGATTCGGTCATGTCGGCGTTCATACTCTCGGCGATGCGTTGGTAATTGCCGGAGATGCTGAAGAGGATGGCGTCGCTCTGGGCCTTTGCAAGGGCGTTGCGGCGCGTATCCAGCTGCACGGCGTTGCCGCGGAGATCCATGCGGAGTACGGGGCCGTCGATGATGAAGAAATCGCCGTCCGGCTGCGTATAAATCATAGCTAGCTGGTCGGGAGCGGTGAATGAGAAATTACCCTGGCTGCGGATCACCCTGCCGGAGGCCTGGATGGTCTTCGCCTGGGTAAACGTTCCCTCAAGGGTCTGTGCTCCGGCAACGATGCTGCAAAGGAGCATGAATATGGCAATAATTTTTTTCATATCTTTTTTACTTGTGCAACAGTTTGGCTCAAGCTAGGGCTAACTTTGCACCAGAAATCAAAAACAACGCATCATGAAAAACACGGAATTCAACATCGAGCTTCTCGGCGGAATCATCTCTTCGGACACTTCCTTCCAGGCCCTCAAAGACCTCATCGAGGACCTTGACCTCGAGCCTTGCCAGCCGCTTCAATAAGTTCCACCACGGTTCCTTCCCTGTCCGCGGCCATTCCCACCCTCAGAGTACGCACGACGCTGCGGCCTTTGGTGGAAAGTGTGCGGTCGGAGATAATGAACTCGGAAACCGGGTCCTCCACATAGCGGACAACCGCACGCTTGAGCGGACGCGCCCCGTATGAAGGGTCATAGCCGGCATCGGCCACGAAACGCTTCGCAGCAGCCGTAACGTTTAGCCTGTATCCGGCCTCCAGAGCCCTGGCCTTCAGGTCCCTGAGCTCGATATCTACAATCTTTTCTATGTTTTCCCTGCTAAGCGAGTTGAAATAAACCTGGGCGTCCACCCTGCCTGTGAATTCAGGGGGGAACGCCTTCTTCACCGCCTTCTCCACAACGCTCCTGCGGTCGGCGAGAGGCTGTTTTCCGGCGGTTGCGAATCCTATTCCGTTCCCGTATTCCTCCAGCTCGCGGCTTCCCACGTTGGAAGTCATGATCACGATGGTGTTCTTGAAATCCACCGTACGGCCGTTGCTGTCGGTGAGGCGTCCTTCGTCCATAACCTGAAGCAGCAGGTTGAAGATGTCCGGATGCGCCTTCTCAATCTCGTCCAAAAGCACTACGCAGTAGGGCTTGCGGCGTACCCTTTCACTGAGCTGACCGCCTTCCTCATACCCCACATAGCCCGGAGGCGCGCCGATTAACCTCGACACGCTGAACTTCTCCATGTATTCGCTCATATCGATACGCACCATACTGTCTTCGCCGTCGAAGAGATACTCGGCAAGGCTGCGCGCAAGCTGCGTCTTGCCCACTCCGGTAGGCCCGAAAAAGAGGAAGGTGCCGATGGGCCTGGACGGGTCTTTCAAGCCGGCGCGGTTACGCTGGATGGCCCTCACAACGGTATCGATAGCCTCATCCTGGCCGATAATGCGGCCCTGAAGCCTCTGCCTCATCTTGATAATGCGATTTCCCTCCGACTCGGCGACCTTGTTCACCGGGATACCGGTCATTCTGGAAACCGTAGTCGCTATGTCTTCGGCGTCCACCACGGGCGTATCTTCCTTCTTGCGACGGACTCTCAGTTTGACCATGGAACCGGCCTCGTCAATGGCATCGATGGCCTTGTCCGGAAGGCTGCGGTCGCTTACGTAACGCTGGGTAAGACGCACGGCGGCCTCCAGGGCCTCGTCGGTATAGACAATGCCGTGGAAGGCCTCGTAGTGGGCCTTGAGATAGTGCAGGATCTCTATGGACTGGGCCACGTCGGCGGGCTCCACCACTATCTTCTGGAAACGGCGGTCAAGGGCGCCGTCCTTCTCCACCACTTTCGTAAACTCGTCCATGGTGGTTGCGCCTATGCACTGGAACTCTCCCCTTGCAAGGGCCGGCTTGAGCATATTGGCGGCGTCCAGGCTTCCGGATGCGCCCCCGGCGCCCACAATGGTATGGAACTCATCGATGAAAAGGACGATGTCGGGATTCTCCCGGGCTTCCTTGATTATGGATTTGAGCCTTTTTTCAAAGTCTCCGCGGTACTTGGTTCCGGCCACCACCGAAGCGATGTCCAGCGAGAGGATGCGCTTTCGGGCAAGCGCCGGGGCGATGTCGCCGGTAGCAATCTTCTGCGCTATTCCCTCCACAATGGCCGATTTGCCCACGCCGGGATCTCCTATGAGCATGGGATTGTTCTTCTTGCGGCGGCCCAGGATTTCGATAACCCTCGCAATCTCCATTTCACGGCCCACCACAGGGTCAAGCTTGCCCTCGCGGGCGGCCTTGGTGAGGTCGTAGGAGAATTCGTCTATATCCAGTTTCTTTGAATCCGGGTCCTCTTCAGGGCCTTCGGCCGGCTGCTGCACGCTGTCGTCCGGCTTGTTCTGCTGCCTCGGGGGCTGCAGCATTCCCTCATCCTCCATGTAGGAGAGAAGACGGCCGTAGTCGATGCCGCGGGAACGCAGGTACAGCTGTCCGTAGCACTCGGTGGTGCGGCAAAGGGCCAGCAGCAGATGATGCGCCTCGGCACAGGGGGATTTCAGCCTGGTAGCCTCCATCACGGTTATGCTCAGGACGTTCTGAGCCTGGCGGGAAAAATTGATGTTGTCTATCTGTTCGTAGGGAATGGTCTCGTTGGTGAAGATCCGGGAGTCTATGAAAGACTTCAGCTCGGCGGGTTCAATCCCGAGCTGGAGAAGCGAACGGAACGCCGAATTGTCCTCGTGGCGGATAATGCCGAGGAAAAGGTGGTCCGGGCCTATGCCATAGCTTCCGGTGCGCATCGCCTCTTCGCGTGCGTAGCGGATGATGCCGTTCAAATCTTCCGAAACCTGCAATTGCATCATATCTTTGGAACTGTCTTGATGTCTGCCAAATGTACAAAATCCATACCTGCCGCGGCGGCGCCCTCACCGTCGGTGTCGGGCCTGTCCCCTATCACGAGGCATTCCGAAGGTTTCACGCCGAGGGCGTCGGCAATGGCGAGGAAAGGCCTTGGGGAGGGTTTCAGGCAGCCGTAGGAAGGTGCGTCGGCAAGCATGTCGGCCCAGGAAGGCTCGAAGCCGATGGCCTCGAGTTTTTCCTTTACGAAGCCATAGTCCGAAAGCACGGCCTGCTTCACGCCGCGGGAACGGAGGTCGCGGAACAACTCCTCCACCCAGGGGAACACCCTGTAGTGTTTTCGGATTATCTTTACCATGGAAGGAAGGTAATCTTCGAAGTACCACTTCCTGGAGATTCCCATCCCGAAGAAAGTGTCGTAGAAGACCTTCTCGGTACCGAATTCCATGCCCTTCATGCGCTTACGCATGCTTCTTTCGCGCCCGAGCATGAACAGCTTTCCCTTTGGAAGCTGGTTCAGTACGAGATAGAGAGCTATACGGGACTTGTCGTAAAGAGTCCCGTCCAGATCCCAGATGACAGCCTTGTATTCCACTAAAGGGTGGACATCTTATCCACGCACAGCTCCACAAGCTTGCGGATGGCGGGCTTGTAGTCCGGATTGGAGCTCTGGAGGTAGCGGTTGGCAATTGCACAGCACACTGTGCAGGCCTCATGGCCGAGCTGGGCGGCAAGGCCGGCGAGCGGGGCGCTCTCCATTTCGAAGTTGGTGATACGGTAAGATTCCCCATCTACGCTGAAGCGGAAGCTCTCGATGTTCTCGAGCATGTCCGGCATGGCGAGAGGAAGCCTTACGATGCGTCCCTGAGGGCCGTAGAAACCGGGTGCCGATATAGTTACGCCTTTTACCGTAACGTCCTTCATCAGATTGATTATCTTGGAGGACGCCTTCACGAAATAAGGGGAAGGCAGGACCGGAGCCCAGTTCATGTGCTTCTTGAAATCCTCCTCCACCTTGAGGTTGGTAACCTTCTCGCGGTTTCCGTACCAGTTCATAACGCCGTCGAAACCCACGGACATGTGCGAGAGGATGTAGCTCCCGAGAGGAATGTCGGCATGAAGGGCGCCGGACGTGCCGATGCGGAGTATATTAAGGCTCCGGTGCACAGGATTGACCTCGCGCGTTTCGAAATTCACGTTTGCGAGGGCGTCCAGCTCGGTCATTACGATATCTATGTTGTCCGGGCCGATTCCGTGTGAAAGCGCGGTGATGCGCTTGCCGTTGCGCTTGCCGGTAATGGAAACGAATTCACGTGATGCGTGGCGGAACTCGATGTCTTCGAGATACTCGCCTATCATGTCAACGCGGGAGGGGTCTCCCACCATGATCACATTGTCTGCAAGTTCCTCCGGCCTGAGATGGATGTGGAATACGGAGCCGTCGGAATTGATGATGAGTTCGGATTCAGGGATTCTCATATTTGCATGCGTTTAGTAAAACACAAATATACAAAAAAATTCTTACTTTTGCACATTATGACACATCTCAACAACGCTTATTGCTCTGACAAGTACCAGTATACAATGGGAAAGTCATACCTGGACTGCGGGAAACAGGACCAGATTGCAGTGTTCAACCTCTTCTACCGCAAAGCGCCCGAAAACAACAACTGGGCTGTGGTGAGCGGTACCGAAGAGGTGATAGAAATGGTCCTTGCGCTCGGCACTGAAAAAGAAGAGTTCTACGAGAAGTTCCTGCCCGGGGAGGAGTACCGGGAATTCCGCAAATACCTCGCCGGAATGCGTTTCACCGGGGAAGTCTACGCGATGCGCGAAGGTGAGATTGTGTTCCCCACCCAACCCGTGGTAACCGTTGTGGCCCCGCTCATCGAGGCCCAGGTCCTTGAGACTCCCATGCTCTGCATCCTGAATCACCAGATGGCGGTGGCAACGAAGGCCTCACGAGTATGCCGGGCCACGCGCCACCCCGTAAGCGAATTCGGTTCGCGCAGGGCCCATGGCCCCTGGGCCGCGGTCTACGGCGGAAAAGCCGCCCAGATTGCCGGCTGTGCCAGTTCCTCCAACATCCTCACCGGGGCCTTCAACAATGTCCCCTCCACCGGCACGATGGCCCACAGTTTCATCACCTCCTACGGCTCCACCGTAGAAGGTGAGCACCAGGCCTTCTGCGACTACATCCGCACCCATCGCGGAGAAAACATCATCCTTCTGATAGACACTTACGACACCCTGAAGTGCGGAGTGAAGAACGCCATCCGTTCCTTCAGGGAAAACGGCATCGACGACAACTATCCCGGCGGATACGGCGTTCGTCTGGACAGCGGCGACCTCGCCTACCTCTCTCAGGAAGTAAGGGCCGTGCTGGACGCCCACGGGATGAAAAACTGCAAGATTTTCGCCACCAACAGCCTGGATGAATACCTGATTACCGATTTGGAGCGCCAGGGCGCCTGCATCGACAGCTACGGCGTGGGCGACGCCATCGCCACCTCCAAGGACGCCCCCTGCTTCGGCAATGTCTACAAGCTCGTACAGATTGATTCCCAGCCGGTTCTGAAACGGAGCGAAGACAAGATAAAGCTCATCAATCCCGGCTTCCAGATTACCTGGCGCCTGATGGTGGGCGGCATGAACAAGGCCGATGTCACCTGCCTCCGCGGCGACGCCCTCGACACTGCAATCCGCGAAGGAAAGACTGTCACCGTCAGGGACGAATATGACTCGTTCAAGAACAAGACCTTCAAGGCCGGAGAGTACGAAGCCCGTCCACTCCAACTTCCCGTTATAGAAAAAGGCGTCCGGGTTGCGCCCTCCCACACCCTGCCGGAGAAAAAAGCCTTCTTCCAGGCCAATCTTGCCAGCTTCTCCCCTGCCGAAAGGCGTCTTATCAACCCCCATTTCTACAAGGTGGACATTTCCGACGCCCTCTACGACACCAAAATGGCCCTCATCGACAATCTCGTAAAAGAAATAGACTCGTTCGAAATATGAAAGACAGCGCACTGGTAGTAGTGGACATGCTCTACGACTTCATCGACGGTTCCC
>CAJOCS010000033.1:0-9617 GCA_905233655.1 uncultured Bacteroidales bacterium
CAATCTTATGCTCCAGGGGAAGAAGAGTATCGCGTATTCGATCTTTTATGATGCCATTGACATGGTAGGCGAGAAGATGAAAGATTCTGACAAGGCTCCTCTCGATATTTGGAAGACCGCACTCGAGAACGTGACCCCTCAGATCGAGGTCAAGTCCCGTCGTATCGGTGGCGCAAACTTCCAGGTGCCGACCGAGTTGCGTCCGGAACGTAAAGTCTCCGTGGCCATGAAGAACATGATCCAGTTCGCACGCAAGCGTTCCGGTCACTCGATGGCAGAAAAACTTTGTGCAGAGATTGTAGCCGCCTACAACAACGAGGGTGGCGCATTCAAGCGCAAGGAAGACATGCACAGAATGGCAGAGGCCAACAAGGCATTTGCACATTTCCGTTTCTAATCACTGCATGCTGAATGGCAAAGAGGGATCTTAAATACACGCGCAACATCGGCATCATGGCGCACATCGATGCCGGCAAGACCACCACGTCGGAGCGTATCCTTTATTATACGGGGAAGACTCACAAGATCGGGGAGGTCCACGAAGGCGCTGCCACCATGGACTGGATGGTTCAGGAGCAGGAGAGGGGTATCACCATCACTTCTGCCGCCACCACCGCATTCTGGCACTACCAGGGAGATACCTATCAGATTAATCTGATCGACACTCCCGGACACGTGGATTTCACCGTTGAGGTTGAGCGTTCCCTCAGGGTACTCGACGGTACGGTGGCCACATTCTGCGCGGTTGGACGCGTACAGCCTCAGAGCGAGACCGTATGGCGCCAGGCCGACAAGTATGGCGTGCCTAAGATCGCCTATGTGAACAAGATGGACCGCGTCGGAGCAGACTTCCTCGCATGCGTTGAGGAAATCCGCACCAAACTCGGTGCCACCGCCGTTCCCGTGTGTCTCCCCATTGGTGCCGAAGACAAGTTCGAGGGCATCATCGACCTCATCGACATGAAGGCCATTTTCTACAACAGTACCGAGGATCTCGTCAACTACCATGAAGGCGAGATTCCCGAGGATCTGCGCGGAGAGGCAGCCCGCTGGAGGGATATCCTCCTTGAGGCTGCGGCCGAGTGCGATGAGACCCTTATGGAGAAGTATTTTGAGGATCCCGATTCCCTTACCCGCGACGAGATTATCGCTGCAATCCGCAAGGGCTGCATCTCCATGCAGATTGTCCCTGCCTGCTGCGGTTCTTCGTTCAAGAACAAGGGAGTCCAGTTCCTTCTGGACGCCGTAATGAGGTATCTGCCTTCTCCGCTCGACAAGGGTTCCGTAAAGGGAACACATCCCCGTACCGGTGATGAGATTGAGCGCAAGCCGTCTGCCGACGAGCCTTTCTGCGCCCTGGTGTTCAAGATTGCAACCGACCCTTACGTCGGCCGTCTTGCATTCCTGCGCGCATATTCGGGTCGTCTGGACGCCGGTTCATACGTCTACAATACACGTACGGGCAAGAAGGAGCGCGTAGCGCGCCTGTATCAGATGCACTCCAACCACCAGAACCCCATTGAGTTCGTGGAGGCGGGAGACATCTGTGCGGCAGTGGGATTCAAGGACCTCCATACCGGCGACACCATCTGTGTGGAGGACCGTCCCATCGTGCTTGAGTCCATGGAATTCCCTGATCCCGTTATCGGAATTGCAGTGGAGCCCAAGACTCAGCAGGACCTGGACAAGCTGGGAATCGCCCTTGGCAAGCTCGCCGAGGAAGATCCCACCTTCACGGTGAAGTCCGACGTGGAGACCGGCCAGACCGTTATCAGCGGTATGGGCGAGCTCCATCTGGACATCATCGTGGACCGTCTGCGCCGTGAATTCGGTGTGGATATCAACCAGGGTGCCCCTCAGGTGAACTACAAGGAAGCCATCACCACCAGTTACCAGCTTCGTGAGGTTTTCAAGAAGCAGACCGGCGGCCGTGGCAAGTTCGCAGACATCATAGTGGAAATCTCTCCTGCCGACGAAGGCGTACAGGGACTCCAGTTCGACAATCAGGTCAAAGGCGGAAACATCCCCAAGGAATTCATCCCGTCAATCGAAAAGGGCTTCCAGTCTGCTATGGCAAACGGTGTCCTGGCCGGTTACGAGGTGCCTTCCCTCAAGGTTACCGTCCTCGACGGAAGTTACCATCCGGTGGATTCCGACCAGCTCTCCTTCGAGCTTGCGGCCAGGATGGCTTTCCGTCACGCATGCCCCAAGTGCCACCCGGTGCTTCTCGAGCCCATCATGAGTCTCGAGGTTGTTACTCCGGAAGAGTATATGGGCGACATCGTGGGAGACCTTAACCGCCGCCGCGGCCAGATTGTCGCAATGGATTCCACCGCAAACGGTGCCCGCATCGTAAAGGCGTACGTTCCGTTGGCAGAGCAGTTCGGCTATGTGACCGTCCTCAGGACCCTGTCCTCCGGCCGTGCCACCAGCACCATGACGTTCGACCACTATGACGAGGTTCCCGCGAACTTGGCAAAGGCCATAGTTGAGAAGAGCGGCTATGCACACATGTCATTCGGCGACGAGTAATTTTAGCAAAATCAAAAAAGAAAGAATATGAGCCAGAAAATCAGAATTAAGCTGAAATCCTTCGATCACATGCTCGTGGACAAGTCCGCAGCCAAGATCGTAGATACAGTGAAGGCAACGGGTGCAAAGGTTGTGGGTCCCATTCCTCTTCCTACCAACAAGAAGATCTTCACTGTGAACCGCTCCACCTTCGTAAACAAGAAGTCCCGTGAGCAGTTCGAGCTGGACTCCTATGTCCGCCTCATCGACATTGACGAATCCAACGCAAAGACCGTCGACGCTCTGATGAAACTCGAGCTCCCCTCCGGCGTGGAAGTGGAAATCAAGGTCTGAGTGCTTTAGTGCACTTTGCTTTAATCCTGCCTTACAGCATTGTGAGGTAGGATTTTTTGCGTATATTTGTAAGGTATGAAGAAAGGATTTGTCATCTTGCTCTCTCTCTTGAGCCTGTTTTCCTGCACGAAGAACCTCGCCCCCGGCGAATCCGTCACTCTGAATCAGGGCTGGAAACTGTGGAAAGAAGGAATCGCATACAAGATTCCGGCGCAGGTGCCCGGAACCGTGGCCGCATCGGTTGAAACCGTCCGCTTCGAGGCCGACAGCTGCTTTTATGCCGGTCCCTGGATGTATGAAACCACCTTCAAGGCCGACCCTTCCGCCCTCTATTCCCTTCGCTTCGACGGTCTGGGTTACCGGGCCGACATCTGGTTGAACGGCGTTCAGCTTGCATCGGCCGACACCACATTCGGCGTGTTTTCGGTGCACAGTTTTGAACTCGGCGGCCTTCTGAGGCGCAGCAACACCCTCAGGCTGCGTATTTTCCGTGCCGTGGACGGAGACCTTAACCATGGCTGGGTGGACTGGAATCCCGCACCTCCGGATGCCAGTGCCGGCATTCTTAGGGATGTCACCCTAAAATGTCACGGCTCTGTTTCAATAGAGGATGTCTATGTGAACCCAAAGCTTGACGACGCCTTTGAAAACGCTTCCATCGAGCTTCGTGTCCTGCTCAGAAATGTGTCGGACACCCCTGTGGACCTTGTCCTTAAGGGAAATTTGGAAGAGCAGGGCTTCGAGCACCCGGTTCACCTGGAGGGAGGACAGTGCAGGGAAGAGGTATTCGAGGCTCTCACTGTCGCGCAGCCCCGTCTTTGGTGGACCCGCGACATCGGCTCCCCTGAAATGTATTCGCTTTCCCTTTCGGCCGAGGTGGACGGAGCCGTGAGTGATATGGCGTCGAGAGATTTCGGCATCAGGAGCCTTACCGGCCGTCTGAATGAAAACGGCCACAGGCAGTATACCCTCAACGGCAGGGATTTGCTCGTTCTGGGTGCCGGCTGGACCGACGATGTCCTTCTCCGCGATTCCCACGAGAGCATCTCCCGTCAGATTGAGCTTGTCAAGGACGCCGGCCTCAACTGCGTCCGCTTTGAAAACGTATGGGGCAAGGATTCATTTGTCTATGACCTCTGCGACAGGGAAGGGCTTCTGGTCCTGGTGGGCTGGAGCTGCCAGTGGGAATGGGAGGAATACTGCGGTATTCCCAATCATCCCCGCTATGGCTGTATTCTGGACGCGGAGCATAACGCCCTCGCCGTCCGTTATCTGAAAGACCAGCTGCGCTGGCTCAGGAACCATCCTTCCATTGCGGCCTTCCTCACAGGCAGCGACCGCATACCCAACCCTGAGCTTGAAGAGCAGTACTTCGCTGTGTTCGATGAACTCTCCCCTCAGTTCTCCTATGTCTGTGCCGCATCCGAAATGGCCTCGCTTGCAGGCCCTTCCGGAAACAAGATGACCGGTCCCTATGAATATGTGGGTCCCGAATACTGGGTGGATGCCCGTTCGGCCGGTGGTGCGAAGGGTTTCAACACGGAGACTTCCATCGGCCTGAATATGCCTCAGATGGAATCGCTCGAAAAGATGATTCCCGGGGACGCCCGCTGGCCTCTCGGTGAGGCGTGGAACGCTCTCTGCACGGTGTCAAAGACCGCAATGCACAGCACTTCGGCAATCGAAGAGGCCATTGCGGGACAGTTCGGCCCTTTCACTTCCCTTGAAGAATTCGTTTCTCGGGCACAGGCTCTGGATTACGACGGCACGCGTGCCATGTTCGAAGCATTCCGCATCCGCAGGGGTGAAGCTACCGGCGTCGTTCAGTGGATGCTCAATTCGTCCTGCCCGAGTCTCTACTGGCAGCTTTACGACTGGTATGGTGTTCCCACCGCCGGTTACTACGGAACAAAGAAGGCCTGCGCTCCCGTCCAGATTCTCTTCGACCGCAGCAATTACAGGCTCTACGCCGTCAATTCTGGCCTTGAACCAGTCGAAGTGCACTCCGTCATTCACATCTACAGCGCCGCTTCCTCCAGTCTTGGCGACTGCGAACTTGACCTCACGGTCCCGGCGCAAGGCACTGCCGAGGCTATGGACCTGAGCTTTTACAAGGGGCAGGAAGTGTTTGTATTCATAGGCGGCGACGTCGACAATTTCTACGCCCTGCCCGCCACCGGGAATGTTCACGACTGGGCCGCCAGCGACTGGTATGTCACGCCCATCTCCTCTTATGCCGATTTCCGTTTCCTCACGGCCCTTCCCGCCGCCGACCTGTCCCTGACAAGGGAAGGCGACTTGGTTACGGTAAAGAACAATTCTGCGACGGTGGCTTTCCAGGTGGTCCTTCACGGGGCCCCTTCGGCATCTGACAATTTCTTCTCTCTGCCTCCATTCGGCGAAAAGACGGTTGAATGCGGCGGCGCCGGAGATGTCTGGCTGAGCAGCGGCATTTAAGCTTCCGTGCGCCTGGTATTTGAAAAGATAGAAAAGTTTTATATCTTTGCAGTCCTTTATCGAGGAAGGCCCCTTAGCTCAGCGGTTAGAGCAGCGGACTCATAATCCGTGGGTCGCAGGTTCAAATCCTGCAGGGGCCACTGAAAATAGGGAGGCAAAACTGCCTCCCTATTTTCGTGGCCCCAAGGGCCCCTATTACACACCGGTGGGCTAACCCCCCGGACCCCCTGTGTCGGCCTTCGGCCTCCGAAGCCGCACTGCCTCCCTATTTTCGTGGCCCCAAGGGGAGAAGAACATCCCCACATCCGTCTCAAGTGGGTCGAGGAATGATTTTTGCAGGAGATAGGGCGCATTATAATGTATATGTGAGCATGAAAAAAGTGTTGATACTCTGCGGCCTTGTCGCCGCCTTTATGTGCCTGAGCCAAAAGGCCGAAGCACAGATTGCCCCCGGTTATTTCTATGTTGAGAACGGACAGATTGTCACTCTGGACGGTTATGCGCTGTCTGACCATGAGGTCTACGATCTTGTCGGCGCCGACATTTATCACGATACTTATGTCGGTGCCCGAAAGCAGTATACCGTGGGACGCCGGCTCATCAAGGGCGGCGCAATCACCCTCGGCGTGGGTCTCGGTGCCACAGCCACGGGATTTGTCATGACGGCCATTGGCGCGGCGAATGCCGTGGACGCCAATAATGACGGTCAGCTATCCAATGACGAAGTGCCCGGTGTAGCCATCATGGGTATCCTTACAATGTATTCCGGTATCACCGCCGCCGCAATCGGTTCGGTGCTTCTGGATGCGGGTATTCCGCTTACGATTATCGGCAAGAGCCGCCTTAATTGGGTTGCCGAACAGGTTGCCTATCCGTCGGGCCAGAACGAGTGGTCGTTGCGATTTGGAAACACTCCCAACGGACTCGGACTCACACTGAACTTCTAAAAAAAAAGAGTGACATTCAGTCACTCTTTTTTTTATTCTGCAAAGAGGCGGATTATGTTCAGAATCACCTCTGAAGCTTTTTCCATGCTTTCCAGCGGGACGAATTCCATCTTACCGTGGAAGTTCAGGCCGCCTGCAAAGATGTTGGGGCAGGGAAGACCCTTGAACGAGAGGTTGGCTCCGTCGGTGCCGCCGCGGATGGGCTGAATCTTTGCCTTTACACCTGCCATCTCCATGGCTTTCACGGCCTTGTCGATGATGTGATAGTGCGGCTCTACCTGCTCGCGCATGTTGTAGTACTGGTCTTTGATAACCGCGGTGGCGGTGCCTTCGCCGTATTTGCTGTTGATGAAGTCGGTGACCTTCTGCATCATCTGCTTGCGGGCTTCGAAACGGGCACGGTCGTGGTCGCGGATGATATAGGCGAAGTCGGCTTCTTCAACGGTTCCCTTGAAGGAGATGAGGTGGAAGAATCCTTCGTAGCCTTCGGTGTATTCGGGACGGGCCATCACTGGAAGCATGCCGTCGAGTTCTTCGGCTATATGGATGGCGTTGCGCATCTTGCCCTTGGCATAGCCGGGATGGACGTTGCAACCCTGGATGTGGATCTTGGCGCTGGCGGCATTGAAGTTTTCGAATTCCAGTTCACCGATCTCGCCGCCGTCCATGGTGTAGGCATAGTCGGCGCCGAAGCGGGGAACGTCGAATTTTACCACTCCGCGGCCGATTTCTTCATCGGGGGTAAAGCCGATTTTAATAACGCCGTGCTTGAATTCGGGATGCTCCACAATGTACTGGACGGCGTCCATTATTTCCGCGACGCCGGCTTTGTCGTCGGCCCCGAGTAGGGTGGTGCCGTCGGTGGTAATCAGCGTCTGGCCTTTATAGTGAAGCATTTCCGGGAATTCGGCGGGTTTGAGCTGAAGGCCGGGAACGCCCTTGAGGTCGATGGCGCCTCCGTCATAGTTCTCGATAATCTGCGGCTTGATATCGGCCCCGCTGGCGTCGGGCGCGGTGTCCACGTGGGCGATGAAGCCTACGGCCGGCACGTCCTTTCCCAGATTCGAAGGGATGGAGGCCATAATGTAGCCGAATTCGTCCAGAGTGGCCTCGACTCCCATGGCCTGGAGCTCGTCGCGGAGCATTTTCAGCAGATTCAGCTGCTTGGCGGTCGAAGGCTGGCTCTCACTTTCTTCGTTGCTCTGCGTGTCCACCGACACGTATCTCAAAAAGCGGTCTAAGATCTTTTCCATGCTTTATTGTTTATCTGTTTTCATTGATGCGTAGATGGTATAGGCGATAAGGCCGATGAAGGGCACAATCGCCACGGCCTCGCCGAAGTGGGCGTTCCACTCCGTGAGGAAGATATCCACGTTGGCGAATTTCAGTATTGCGCTCACCACACCCATGAGGGCGCCGCCGGCGATAAAGCCGGAAGCTATGAGAGTGCCTTTCTCCTGACGCTTTGCGTTGAGTTCGGCGTCTTTGCTGCGGCTTCCAACATACCAGGAAATGGCGCCGCCGACAACGAGGGGAAGGTTGAGGTCGATGGGAATGAACATACCCAGGGCGAAGGGCAGGGCGGGAACCTTGCAGAAATTCAGCACGATGGCTATTACAGCACCTATTCCGTAAAGTAGCCAGGGGGCGCCGCCACCGGAGAACATGGGCTGGATTACGGCTGCCATGGCGTTGGCCTGGGGTGCTACGAGGGCGTTTTCACCGGTGAATCCGTAGGTCTTGTTGAGGATGAGCATAACACCGCAGACGGTAACGGCCGAGACGGCGACGCCGAGGAATTTCCAGCCTTCCTGTTTCTTTGGCGTTGAACCAATCCAATAGCCAATCTTGAGGTCGGTAATGAATGAACCGGCAACTGACAGGGCCGTGCAGACAACGCCGCCGATGAGAAGCGCCGCCACCATTCCGGCATTACCCTTCAGGCCTACAGCAACGAGAATCAGGGATGCGATAATCAGGGTCATCAGAGTCATTCCGCTCACCGGGTTGGAGCCTACGATTGCTATGGCGTTGGCTGCGACCGTGGTAAACAGGAAACTGATTATGGCCACAATCAGAAGACCCACCAGGGCCTGCCAGACATTGTGGACCACGCCTCCGAAAGCGAAGAACGCAAACACGAGCAGCAGAGCTATCACCACACCGAATACGATGGTCTTCATGGGGAGGTCTTCCTCCGTGCGGATGGCTTTTTCGTCGAGGGTGCCGCTCTTGCGGCGGAATTCGTTCACGGCAAGGGAAGCGGCGCTCTTTATGACACCGAAGCTCTTGATTATGCCGATGATGCCGGCCGTGGCGATGCCGCCGATGCCGATATGCCTTGCATAGTCCTTGAAAATCTGCTCCGGAGCCATCTCGCCGATTGTCATGGTGACACCGGTGCCCATGAGGTCTATGACCTGCCCGCCCCAGATGAGATTCATCAGAGGAATAATCACCAGCCACACGAGCAACGAGCCGCAGGTGATGATGAAGGCGTATTTGAGACCTATGATATAACCAAGGCCGAGCACGGCGGCGCCGGTGTTCATCTTGAGCACTACTTTGGCCTTGTCGGCCACTGCCTGGCCCCAGCCCATTACCGTGGTGGAGATGGTCTCGGCCCAGGCACCCAGGGTGGCTACCAGGAAGTCGTACAGACCGCCGATTGCGCCGGCCGCGATGAGGGTCCGGGCGCTCGAGCCTCCGCTTTCTCCGCTCACCAGCACCTGAGTGGTTGCGGTGGCTTCGGGGAAGGGATATTTGCCGTGCATTTCCTTGACGAAGTATTTGCGGAAGGGAATCAGGAACAGGATGCCCAGGATGCCGCCAAGGAGCGAGCTCAGCACCATCTGCCAGAAATCAACTTCCACGCCCAGGATATAGATGGCGGGAAGGGTGAAAATGGCACCCGCCACCACGGCGCCGGAACATCCTCCAATGCTTTGGATAATCACGTTCTGTGCAAGCGAATCATTCTTTCTGAGGGCTCCCGTAAGGCCTACGGCGATGATGGCTATGGGAATGGCCGCCTCGAACACCTGGCCCACTTTCAGGCCGAGATAAGCCGCCGCGGCGCTGAACAGGATAACCATCAGTACACCTACTGCAACAGAGTAGGGCGTAACCTCGGCATACTTTCCCGCGGGGTTCAGAAGAGGCTTGTACTCCTCTCCCGCCTTAAGCTCCCGGTGGGCGTTCTCCGGCAGCTGCATGTTTTTCTTTTCTTCCATATATCAGTGCTTATTGCCGGATTCAGGCGGCAATCTCCTACAAATATAACGATAATCTTTTGAAAAACGCCAATACAAATTGCCCGGACAGGAGTTCCTGCCCGGGCAATTGGAT
>CAJOCS010000033.1:9704-16025 GCA_905233655.1 uncultured Bacteroidales bacterium
CGGTGAGGGTAACCTTGTCGCCGTCCACGAGGCCGCCGCTGGAGGTTCCGCTGGTGGGACCGAAGAAGTACAGGCAGTTGTCTGTGTCACCGTCGATGACGATGGTGTTCTTCGTAAGATCCAGGGTGGTGTTCTGACGGGTGGTGTACGGGTTTGCCGAGCAGTAATTGTTGTCGGAGGTGTTGTAGACCTTCTTGCCGTCGGCACGGGCCACGGTTACGGTAGGAGTTCCGCCGATACCCAGTGCGAAGAAGCGCAGGGCCTTGCGGTTGCCGGAAGATGTGATGGTGATGCTGGAACCGGCGGGAACGATGTAGGCCTTCACGCTGGTTGCGAAGTTCACGGCCAGGGTCTTCTCGCTTACGTTGTCACCAAGCTCGTGGGCGGAAATGTAGGAGTAACGGTTGTCGATGAGCTCCTTGGTGGGGTTCTTGGCAGCCAGTACGCCGAAGTCTTCAACACCTACAATCTGCAGGGTGTCGGGAAGAGTGTTGCCACTGCCGATGACGAGGAGGTTGAATCCTTCGTTGCCGGTGAGGTCGATCTTCTTGAGAGCTGCGGAATTGATGAGGGCGGAGATGTCCAGCTGGACGAACTTGTTGTAGCCGAGGTTCACTTCCTCGAGGGCGGTCTGGCTGGCGCTGAAGCTGTAGGTGCTGAGCAGGTTGTGGGAGACATCGGCCTTGACAAGCTTGCTGTAGCCGCTGAATGCCACGCTGGAGAGCTTGTTGTTGCTCACGTTGATTTCGGTGAGCTTGGATGCTCCGCTCAGGGACAGGGATGCGATCTCGTTGTTGGAGAGGTTGCAGTATTCAAGTGACTGGGCATACGGGCTGGAGAATGCGGTGAGCTTGTTGTAGCTGAGGTCGAGGTAATTCAGCTTTGCGTAGTAGGAAGGACCGGTGAAGGTGGCAATCTTGTTGTGGGATGCCTCCAGATGCAGGTTCTGCTTGAGGTCGGTGTAATTCTTGCCGATCGAGAGAACCGTGAGGTTGTTGTAGTTGAGGCTGAGCCAGGTGAGTTTCGGGTAGGCCAGGACGTCGAAAGCGGTGAAGCTGTTGTGGTCCAGGTTGAGCTTCTCGATGGGGAAGACCTCGAGACCGTTGAGGTCGCCGTCAACGAGGCCGCATTCGGAGAAGTCGAGCTCGGTTACGGCTGCGGCTTCAGTCTCGTCGATGATGCCGTCGCCGTTGGCGTCGAACTTGCCGAGAATCATCTTCTTCACGAAGGTCTCGGTGATGCCTGCGGCATAGTCTTCAGCAGCTTCTTCGCCACCTTCAACTTCGATTTCGGTAACGGTTACCGTCGTGATGGCACCGGTGTCGGGATCCATGTGGTAGCTGGTCCAGTTCCATTTGCTGGTATCGGTCCCCTTGGGAACGATCACTTCTTCCAGAGCGTCGGAATAGAGGTTGACGCTGTTGAGCTTGGTTGCCTTGCGGAGGTCGACGACCTTGAGGTCTGCGGAGCGGCCGGAACCGGCGTTGCCCACGCCGAAGGTGGTGAGCTTGGCGCAGTTGCTCAGGTCGAGGTTCACGATCTTGGTGGCTGCGGCGGAGAAGCTGGTGAGCTCGGTGTACTGGTTCAGGTCAATCGTCTCAAGAAGGGTGTTGTCGATGTTGAGGGAGGTAAGAGTGGTGGTGGCAGGCAGCGTGAGCGTGGCGAGTGTAGTCGCACCCACATTGGCGCTTTCCAGTTTCAGGTTCTTGCTCAGGTCGAGGCTTGCGAGCTTGGTGCCGTACACTGCAATGTTCGCGAGTTCGGGTGCTCCGGTTACGTCAAGCGCAGTGAGTGCGGTGTTGTAGGCATACAGAGCGTTGAGCTTCGGAGCGGAACCGAGGGTAAGGGTTTCGAGGGCCGACATGCCGCCCATCTGGATGCTCTTCAGGGCGTGGAGGTCGCCGAGGTCTACACTTGCAAGAGTCGTGGTCTTTCCATAGCCCTTGGAGATGGTGATCTCCTGGAGATTTTTGTTCTGGGAAAGGTCGATGGTCGCCAGGTTCGCCGTGGCGGAGATGGTGAGCTTCTTAAGGTTGTAGAGGGCCTCGATACCGGCGAGGGAAGTATATTCGCTGGAGATTGAGAGCTCGGTGATAATGGCGGCCTCGGCGGCGTCAACCTGACCGTTGTCATTGTTGTCGCACTTGCCCAGGATGAAGTTCTTGAAGCTGTTGTCTTCGAAGGTGGGAATCACATACAGGGCGCTTTCCTGCTTCACGGTGAAGCTCTGGATCACGGCGCCTCTGACGTCCTTGAGTTCCACAAGGCCGGTACGGGTTTCGGGAGTGTAGTTCTTCTCGACGGTTAGTGTGAGAGTCTCGTTGTGGGTTGCTCCAGCCTTGGTGATGGTGTAGGAAATCCAGCTCTGGGCCTCCTCTTCGATATTCACGGTATACTCGACGTTTGTAACCACCGGAACCTCGACGTCACCGCCGTTTACGGGAGAATCGGCTACGGGAGCGGTGAGGCTCAGGGTGCCGCCGTTGAAGATGAGCGAGCGCATGTCGCTGCGGCCTTTGCCGTCGACTGCATACACGAGCACCTTTGCCTTTGCGTTTGCGCCGGCGGTAACCTTCACGATACCGGTCTGGTTGTCGGTCGCTTCAACCTCTGCCCACCAGTCGCCGGAAGCCACGGCGTCCACACGGGATGTGCCGTTGCCAACGCCTGCAAGGGTGTAGGGGATGTTGGTGGTTGCACCCTCGACGATATCCATTTCGGAAGAATCGTCCATGGAGAGGGAGAATTCTACGAGTTTGTCGATGGAAATCTTGCTGCCGTCGGCAAGGGTGAATACCACTGCGCCCTTGGTTTCCTTCACTGCGTAGAATACCTGGTCGCTTGCAGCGGCGGTCTGGGCGGGGCCGACGACGGTCCAGTTCTCGCCGTCGTAGGATACTTCCCAGTAGCCTTCGTTGATGCGGAGCTGGGGAGTCTTACCGTCGGCACCTGCTGCGCCGGGTGCACCGTCGCTACCGTTGTTGCCGGTTACGGGGATGGGGTGGCCGTCGTTGTCGGTGAGGAACTGTCCGTTGACGGTCCAGTAATAGATTCCGCCGGATTCCTTCACGCCAATCACGGGAGTGTCGCCGGAATCGCCCTTGTCTCCCTGGTCACCCTGGTCACCCTGGTCGCCCTTGTCACCCTTCTGGCCGTTGTAGATGGAAATCATCCGGCTGTCGGTGAAGGTGATGGTGTAACCGAGAATCTTACCGTCGGTGTCTTTGATGTCGGTAATCTCTTTCACGTAAACATTGTTCTGGAGGGCATTTACAATGGTGCCCAGCGCCTCAATGTTAGTGTTGATTTTGGAGACCTCGTCCTGCAGCTTCTGAACGTCGCTCTGCAGGGCGGCGATTTCCTGGTCGTGCTGATCCAGTCTCTGGTTCAGTTCGGAGTCGTCGTAGCAGGCGCTCACCAGGAGTGCCGCTCCAAGAATCCAAGCAAATGATTTTTTCATGTTAAATATGGTTTGTGATTAGTGTTTCATAGGGGTCAGCAGGCTGCGTCCGTCGCTCGCGCGGAATACCTGCATGGGGGCCGATGAAGGGTTCTCCCAGAAAGGATAGGCTTCTACGTAACCCACCTCGTACTTGCCGGTCTCCTGTCCCTTGGGAACGGGAACGGGAATCATGAGTTCATAGTGCCAGGGACCGTAGTTGCCATCGGCGTCCTCGGCCCAGCCGGAAAGGCTCCAGGGCCAGTGGTTCACGATGTCGCCTTCGCTGTCGACCCACTGCCAGTTCTCTGAGGCACCATACCACCAGGGACGGTTGCGGAAAATCTTCTTGTCCTGCATGGCGCTTCCCGCAACGTTGGGATCCATGTCAAGGAGCATGAGGTAGTACTGTCCTCCCTGGTCGGCGAAATTCTCCACCGGAGGCCAGCAGCCGAAATACCAGTGGGCGGCATTGTCGCTCACGGTGAAGCGGACCACCATGATGCAGTCGCCCTGATAGTCGGCAAGCGGGAACAGGGTGGGGTTGAGGGCCGAGAGGTCTTCACCGCGGAAGAGCTCGTAGGTGTAGCTGTAGTCGGCGGTACTCTGGCCGAGCGGCGGTGCGGGGGCATACACCTTCCATTCGTACATCGGCGTGGTGTATGAGCCGGAATATCCGAATACCAGGATGCTGTACTGGGTGTCGGGAATCACATGGGTGTGGAGAGTGCGGGTGCCGGTGTAGGTGTGGTAGAGGATTTCATCCTCATAGTACTCTTCAATCTCGTGCATGATTTCCTTTTCCATCAGGGAACCGTCGGCATTGCGGTAGTAGTCTAGTTCGGAAGTTTCGATTACGAAAGGCATCCAGTATTCGTCGGCGATTTCCGGAGTGACCGTATAGTCGAGGCCCATCCAGTTCACGCTGTTCACGGCTACTGTGAAATGGTTGTTGGACGCGCCCGGTTCGGCGGTCGTAACGTCTATCGCCCCGACTCCGGTGGAGCGGATTCCGAAGTTGTCTATACCGAAAACATAGATGCGGTATTCGTGGTTGGGCTGGAAGGTCCATCCTTCGTCGCGCCGGCCCCAAATCTCGCGGACGCCGGCCTCGAGTCCGGGCAGGTTGGCCCAGCTGAGGTTGTCCACGTCGTAGTAGTGCTGCTCGATTCGCTGCGACTCCATGTTGATGATGCGCTGGGCGGCCTGTTCGTCGGTGTAGCCGGCCATGCGGCTCTTCTCAACGAAGGCCACGTAGTAGCGGGTCTGCAGATTCGAGGGGGTGACCTTAATGTGGATATCCATATCCTCGATATCCAGGACCTCTATCTGGAAGGTGCAGTCGTCTATAATCTCGTATTCGTTCGTGCGGAACTTGAATACCACCTTGGGCTCCGTGGTGGCGGCCATGTCGAGGTTCATGCCCCATGCAACCACAGAGTATTCGGTGCCCGGCATGAGTTCGGTGGCCTGAATCTTCTCCTGCCCGTGGCAGAGAATCTGCTCGGCGGAATAGCGGCTCAGCAGCGACTTTGCGTTGTTTATGCTGTTCTGCATCACGGTGGCGAGGTCTGTGCTCTGGAGCTGAATCTCAGAAACCCAGTCCATATACCAGTATTCATTGTCGTTGGAAGGGGTCACCGTGATGGTGGCATAGGTCTCCGAGATGTCCGACGCCTCGCCTGTGAAACTGAGAGACGATGCATCGGAGAATCCGGTACGGAACTCATAGATGCAGATATTGGTCTTTCGGGTGGCCTCGTTGCTGTCTTCCATCCCGTATACCACGAATATATATTCCGAATCCACCTGAAGTCCGGAATAGGGGATGGTAACGGTCTCTTCCTTGGAATACATGCTCTGGAGCATTCCGAACAGATCCCCGAGCGGATGGCCGTGCTGGGAGGCAAGGTGGTTAAGGTAAGCGAGGTCGCTCTGGTAGAGCTGCTCGCCGTAGGCAAAGCTTCCCAGTTCATTGGTCTCGCCTTCCACATACTTGAGGAAGGAAGCCTTGTCAAGCACTTCGAAGAAGTATCCTCCGCTGTAACCGGGCTTGCGCATCACCGTCACCGAAGCTCCGAACGGGCCGATGTTGCTTACATTGATGTCGAACGAACTGTACTGCCACTGCTCCTGTACAATCGCCAGATTGAAATTGTCCGCTCCGGGATACGAAAGGGTAAGTTTGGCGATACGGGCTGCCGAGAGGTTGTCCGGCACCGTGGCTTTGAGTTCTTTGCCTTCAAGCGTGAGAGTGAGCCATTCGTATTCCTCCTGAAGCCTGAAACTGATGACGTTTCCGTCCGCGGGATTCTCCACATCATACGCGATTGTATATGTACCTGCCTGCGCGGGTACGCGTGCGAGCTCCGCCGTAATGACCGGCTTTTCCACCTCGGGATCCGGATCCGGATTATCGTTGTTGGGCTTCTGTTCTGGCTTGCCGCAGGAAAACGCCATGCCGATGGCGCACAGCAGGGCGGCTGCGCCGAGAGTTTTTCTGATAGAGTATGTCATAAGTGCCTTTTTGTGGTTAGTTGGCTACCGCAAATATAGGATTTTTTTTTAATGTGGAGTGCTAAAACGGTATATATGGCCTGCAAATAAAATTTTTTACAAAAAAATTGGAAAATAATTTGTGAGTCCAAAAAATATTTCTACCTTTGCAGTCCCGTTTGAAACGAGCACCAAAAATGAGGCTTCAAACGGCACAGTTCATTGACAATACTGAGAGAAAAGATTAAGAGGTAAAGCAAAGATAGAATTAATAGTCTGTAAACAAGAAATACGGATTTTTTCGTACGAAAGTTTAGGGACTACAATTTCAAAGGCAAGAGCAAATGAATCGTTGAGATTCATGATTCACAGCTTTTCCGAGCCGC
>CAJOCS010000034.1 GCA_905233655.1 uncultured Bacteroidales bacterium
AAATAGTTGCGCTCCATTATCCTCGCCTTGGGCTCCTTTCTGCCCTGCCTGTCGTGAACGGCCCTGGCGACGCTTACAATGCCGATTTTCCATCCATGGAAAAGCGCCCTGTGGCACCAGTTGTCGTCCTGTCCCCAGAGCGGGAACAGAGGGCAGAACAGGCCGATCCTGCGAAGCGCTTCCACCCTTACGAGCCAGTGCGCCGCCATAACGAAATTCACCGGCGAGATTTCCTCGGCCTCTATGAAAGGGCATCTCTTTGCAAACTGCACGTCCAGGGCTTTGAAGCCGTCACTCATCTGGAGCGGACTCAGAAGGGCGTATTCGGGAGCGGAGTCAGCGGCCGAAACCAGTTTCTCCAGGGCTCCTTCCTCCAGCCAGGCATCCTGATTTATGAGATAGACATAGTCGTAGCCTTTCTCAAGGGCATATCTGAATCCCAGGTTGTTGGCCTCGGTGAAGCCCAGGTTCTCGGCGCTGCGGAGCAGCCGGGCGGAAGGATAATTCGCTTCAATCCAGTCTGCGCTGCCGTCGGTGGAGTCGTTGTCCACCACGAAGACATCAGTCCCGGAAAGGGACGGGAGGCAGCGTGAAAGCCAGCGCATGCCATTGTAAACCACAACTATTGCAAGGACCCTGTTCATGGCCTGAATCGAATGAAGATTTCCTTTGGAGTCTGTTTGGAAAACACCGTCCGCATAACGTTGCGGGCCGAATTCGGCTTGCCGATATACTTGAGCGAGCGAAGCGCTTCCACGCACCAGATGAAGCATTTCAGAAGGAAGGGCTCCCCGTAGAATATCATGGAACCCCTTACTCTGGCGGGCTTGATGGCCCTTTCCATCGCCGAGACGGAGCCTCCGGCATAGTGAGTGATGGAAATGTCGGAATCGGCCCAGACGGTGAAACCGGCGTCATTCAGGGCGTGGCCGAGGGCGATATCCTCAGGAGTGAAGAAATAGCGCTCGTCGAAAAAGCCGAGCTCACGGAAGATGTCGGTACGGATTAAAAAACATGCACCGTTAAGCGTGTACGTGCGGAAAAGCCCTTCTTTCATGCTCCACTTCGTAGGCTTGGTCTCGTCCACCATATGAAGGTAATGCCGGGCATATCTCCAGCGGCTCCAGGGAGCGCGTCCAGAGGTCTGGACCTTTCCTGAGGGAAACACTATTTTCGGCGACACCGCCGCGGCCTCCGAAGGCAGACGGCCAAGGTCGTCCACGAGGGCTTGTATGGTGCCGGGAGGGACAATGGTGTCGTCGTTCACAATGAAACAGAAACGGCCTCCGGCCTGCTTCAGGGCCAGGTTATTGTTCTCCGAAAAGCCCCTCACTTCTTTGGACGGGACCACTCTCACCCACGGGTACCGCTCTTTCAGCAGAGCAAGGTTTTCCGCCGTGAAGCAATAGGCGACGACAAAGGTTTCCAGCACCGCAGAAGCGTTGCCTTCACGGATGCTGTCCAGACAGGGAAACAGTATGTCCGGACGGTTCATGCAAACTATTACAACACTTACTTCCGGCATAGCTTTTCGTATACTTCCATAATCCGGGGGCCATAGCCCTCCAGAGAATAATTCCCTGCAGCTTCCTCCCCCGCCGCTTTGAGGGTTTCGAGCGGGAGTTTTTCAACAACCCGGCGAAGTGCGGCTGCGCCTTCTTCCACCGTGTCGTAGAGCTCGCCGAAACGGCCGTTGCCGAGAACGTCGGCGCTGCCTCCGGAATTGCGGGCTACCACGGGGCAGCCATAGAACATGGCTTCCACGCTAACGCGGCCCATTCCTTCATAGGGCGTGCACACCAGGACGGCCGACGCCTCTTTGTAATACTTCTCGAGTTCTACCTGAGTCTCAATTAATTCCACTCCGGGGACGTTCAGGATAGGCTTCAGCTCTTCCGGAGCTTTGCCGAGCATAAGCAGCCTGTACTCCGGCGGCAGTTCGGCCTTGTGGAAAATCTCCACCGCCTCTTCCGGACGTTTGGCCGGGCTGAGAATTACGGAGACAAACAGTATTACCGGCTTCTTTTCGGGCTCCAGGCACACCGAGCCGGCGCTTTTTACCGCATCCGGGATGCAGAAAGTGTTCGGCCTGCCATCGAGCGAAAGATGGCGGAAAAGGCCTTCGGATATTGCAATAACCGAGTCGGATTTCTCAAGTTTCCTCTTCCAGCTCTTCCAGGAAGGGAAAGGCCGCATTCCGAGCCCGAGGTCCAGATACTCCCTTATGTGCCAGACGTGCGGGACTCCCGTTTTCCTCGCAATTTCAAGGCCGATATCGACACTCGAAGAATTGGAGTGCACAAGGTCTATCCGGCCCTCCAGAGCCCTGGAAACCTGTTTTACGCAGCTTCGCTGCACGAAGAAGCGGTGAATTGCATGAGGAATGTAACGAAGCACACGCGTAAGACCCTTGGCATTGAAAGTGCCCCTGAAAAACGGCACAACGATGACTTCGTATCCCAAGCTGCGGAACCACTCTGCAACTGCTCCTTCCTCACGGACGAGAATGACGGCTTCCACCTCCCCCTCAAGCGAGCGCAGGAGGTCGGCAAGGGAGCGGGAAGCGCCCCCCACAGCACGGTCTTCGTTGCAGATATAAAGGACTCGCATCATTGCAGGGCTTCCTCCAGAAATGCCATGGATTTGCTTCTGAGCTCCTCCAGGCTATGTTTTTCAAGCTGCGCGAGAAGGCCGTTGATGCGGTCGTCGATGGCAGTGCCGCTCTGGCAGTAGATATATTCTTTTTTAAGGAGAATGGACAGGGCAACTGCATGGAAAGAACTGGTTACCACACAGTCGGCATTGCGGATAAGTGCGACGAATTCCTCGGGGCCAAATCTGGCAATGCCTTTTGCATAAGGGCTTCTGGAAACGCTTTCCACCCTCAGTTTCCTTTCGGATGCTATTCTTACGGCGAGTTCACCGACCTTGGTATTGTCCACTGCTTCATAGGTGAGCACATATCCCCTGTTCACGGGGCATTTTGCGTCCAGTTTTTCAAGGAGCATATCCCCGGCAAGCAGCACGGGGTCCAGACAGAGTTCCGAGCTGAATCCGGCGGTTTTCAGCGTTTTCTGAAGGGACTCCTCCCTCACGCCGATCCTGTGGAACATGGGCATATATCCTTTCAGCATCTCATCCGGAATATGGCCGTCGCCGCAACTTGCTGCATAGGCGATTTTCTTTCCGCGGCTCATGTCGATGGCTCCGAAGTAAGCCGTATCTCCTCCGGTGATGCGGAGGTTCCATATCTGGTCGCTGCCGTAAACCATTGCGTCCATATCCAGAGAATACCTGGGCGGGACGGGAGAAAAGGTCTTTTCAAAACGCTCGAAGGTCATTTTACGCCTCAGCTCAGGCGGAAAATTCAGCGCTACCTTGATGAGCTTTACCGGATGCAGGAGGAAGGAATCCTGCCAGAGCCAGTAAGGTTTTGTTACGGCGTCGGGCCGATAGTTTATCACATGCACATCGTGCCCCATTGATTTAAGCACTTCATATAGAGCCCTGCACTGGAGAACCGCCCCGTAATTCCGGGCGCAATGGAATGTGACGATACCTATCTTCATCTAAAAATGCTTTTTCAGAAACCCTTCCACCTTGTTTGCAAAGGAGTCAATCCCATAGTGTTTAAGCACATAGGGAAAACCTTTGCGAATATAGTCTTTTTCCAGCGATTTTGCACGAGGATGCATTATTGCGGGCCTCACCAGATTCTCCTGCATCACTTTCCCAAGCTCTATGGCGTGCTTCCTGTAAGACTCTTCAAAATCCCATACGAACGCTTCTCCCTCAGGGCTTTGAACCAGAAGGAGGGAGCAGCCGCGATTGTCGTCGGCAAAGCCGGGCAGGGCCTTTTCCACTCCCCAGCAATCGCCCATGGTAATGTCTGAGGGATGCACCGCCGAGGCGAACGGGCATTTTGCACAGCAGGGCCTAAGGATGAGATTATGGCCGTAGAGGAAATTGTAGTTCCGGCTAGTTACCCGCCTCTCTCCGAAGAGCAGGGTTTCCCGGCTGTCGTGCCAGCCAAGGGCAGGGTCACGGAAAAACGCTCCTGTGAGCTTCTCCCCTTCCTTATCCTGAGAATAGGCAAGATAGTCCTTCCAGATTGCGGGCGAAGGCACTCCGTGGCAGATTATATCGGCCGTGAGAAGCTGCGCCTTGAAATGAGCGGCAAGGGAAGCCATTCCGGCGCACTGGCAGGGAGTGCCGGTGAAAAGCACTTTCCGGCCGAGTTTCAGGTCCGAAACCAGCTGCTCCAGGATGGGAACGGTTTCACTCTGGACATATTTGCTTAGCCTGAGGGGCTCGATTTCTTCAACTGTGGTCACCCTTCTGTGACGGACCACGAAGTCGGCGTCCATTGCGGCGCCGTAAACCACATAGCCTTCGTTTATGGCTTTTCTCATTAGAGCCGTAGCAAGCCCTCCGCTCTGGCTGCCGTCCAAAAACTCCGGAAAACGTATTGCATAGGCCTTGGGGGCCGGTTTCGGCTCTTCAGGACGGAAAGCGCAGACGCTCTCGCACAGGCTGCATTCCGTGCATGCCGCTTCATTTACCGAGGGATAGGGAAATCCCATGGCGTCGGCCTTCATTTCGACGGCCCTGTGCATGCAGACGGCCCGGCAGGCCCCGCATCCGCAGCAGTCTTCCCTTTGAGCGAGCCGTATCATTTCTTAAGGAAGCGTTTAATCCAACCCTGCCGCTCGGCCATGTTGAAACCGATGAAGAAGATGGTGCAGGCTGTGAACAGTACGGAGGCTGAAGCGTGAACGAGGAAGCCCCACCAAGAGAGCGGCGGAAGCAGAATTGAAAGGTTCCAGGACATGCACACCGCGACGGCAACCACCAGCAGTTCATTCAGGAAAACCTCCTTCAGAAAGCGCCCTACGGGGAGCCCAATCATACCCTTAAGCATGTACAGGCGCGCTCCGAGGCAAAGGAAGGCGATGCCGATAGCTACCCAGTAGATAGCACTTGCCGGTGCCCCCAGTTTCAGGCAGATGTACGATACGGGAACGTTCAGCAGCATAAGGCCTCCAACCAGAAGCTGGTAATTCCGGATGTCGCCATGGGCCAGCATTGCGGTTACCATGGTATAGGAGACGGATTCTATTAGAAGGTAAGCCAGAACAAGCCTTATGAACAAAATGGTATCAGGTGGATAAGCCCCCTTCCCAAGCCATAAATCTACCAGGAATTCAGTATTGAAAACTATGGGGCAGATTACCAGCAAAAGCAGATATACACCGGTCCTGGAGCCCTTGAAAATGAGGCGCATCATGTAGTCCCTGTCGCCTGAGGCATAGGACTTTGTAATCTGCGGATTGATTGCCGTTGTAAAGCTGGTCACGAATTTCTGCACCGTACCGTTTACCTGGGTTGCAAGGAGCCAGGCTCCGTTCACCACCGGGCCGAAGAAAATGTTCAGCAGCTGGTTGCCGCCCTGGTCCTTCAGGATTCCGGCACCGGAGCCGATGAAATTCCATCCGGCAAAGGCGAACATCTCCCCAAACAGTTTCCTGTCCAGTTTCCAGCTGTATTTAGTCTCATCGAAATGGGTGCGGCAGAAAAGGCCATAGAGAAACCTTGTGACAAGGCTCACTCCGGCGAGAAGGGCGGCGTAAAGCACCAGGCGGTCGCCGGAAAAAACCATAATGCAGCATGCTACTGCAAGCTTTCCAAGGCCTTCGAAAATGCTTATCCAGGCAAAGGCGTCCATCCTTTCATGGGCTATTATAGCCGCATTGTAAGGAACGCTCACAAGCTGGATTACCATGGAAACAATAGAGAACTGTAGCACCCAGCGCGCTGCGACGAGCCTGTCCGGCGGGATCACCATCTTATGGTTGAGCCACCAAAGGCCGATGGGCTCGGCAAGTACGATGATTACAAGCGAAAGCAGAATCTGGATGGACACGCCGGTGGAGAATACCAGGGGCAGCCTTCCCTCCTCCCCTTTTCCGAGCTCGAAGGTGATGAAACGGCTGATGGCCCCGGACATGGCTCCGGTGAGTACGGTGAAAAGGGCCACAACGCCTGCGACGGCGCCGTAGATGCCGTAGTCCGTCTGGCCGAGGCTGCGCAGCACCACGCGTGCCGTGAACAGCCCCACCAGCATCAGCACGAACATACGGAAATAGAGAAGGACCGTATTGCGTGCGATCCTCCTCGATTGTTCCGATATGTTTACACCGTTATTCAGGTTTGTAGGAGTCTTTCAGTGCGGTGGTCTTGTTGAAGATGGGATGCTCCGGAGTGGAGTCCTTATCCTTCACGTAATAGCCGGTACGTTCAAACTGCACTGCTATACCGGAGGCGTCCTCCAGCAGTGCGGGTTCGGCATAGCCGGTGCAGAGCACAAGGGATTCGGGATTCAGGAAATCCTTGTAATCCTTGTCCTCGGGGACCTGGGACATGTCGGCAAGTGTGAAGAGACGGTCGTAATTGCGGAGCTCCAGCTGCTTTGCATATTCCTGTGCCACCCAGTGGATGGTGCCCTTCACCGGGCGGTACTCGGTGGAAGGGTCATAGGTGCACTTGAGTTCCACAACCTTGCCTTCCGCATCCTTGACGACCTCGTTGCATTTTACGATGTAGGTGTATTTGAGGCGGACTTCGCCGTCCGGCTTGAGGCGGAAGAACTTCTTCGGAGCGTCCTCCATGAAGTCGGCCCTGTCAATCAGGAGATTGCCTGTGAAGGGAACCCTGCGCTTTGCGCCTTCCGGCTCGGCGGGATTGAGCGGGCAGTCGAACCATTCCACCTTGCCTTCAGGCCAGTTGGTGATGGTGAGCTTGACGGGGTCCTGAACCACCATATAGCGGTTGGAACGCTCGTTAAGGTCCTGGCGCACGCACCATTCAAGAAGCTGGATATCCATCAGCTGGTCGCGCTTCGAGACGCCTATCTTGTCGCAGAACATCTTTAGGGCGTTTGCGGTATATCCACGGCGGCGGACACCGCAGAGGGTGGGCATACGAGGGTCGTCCCAGCCGCTCACGAGGCCTTTCTGGACAAGCTCCAGAAGCTTGCGCTTCGACATAAGGGTATATGTGAGATTGAGCCTTGCGAACTCGTACTGATGGCTGGGATAGATGCCCAGAGTTTCGATGAACCAGTCGTAAAGGGGCCTGTGGACGTCGAATTCCAGGGTGCAGATGCTGTGGGTGATATGCTCTATGGAGTCGCACTGGCCATGGGTGAAATCGTACATCGGATAGATGCACCATTTGTCGCCCGTACGGTGGTGGTGTGCGAATTTGATGCGGTACAGAAGAGGGTCGCGGAACATCATGTTGGGATGCGCCATGTCAATCTTGGCACGAAGGACCTTTTCTCCCTCGGCATACTTGCCTTCCTTCATTTCACGGAAAAGACGGAGGTTCTCTTCCACGCTGCGGTTGCGCCAGGGGCTCTCCACGCCGGGTTTGTCAACGGTGCCGCGGCCAAGGCGGATTTCCTCCTGAGTCTGGTCGTCAACATAGGCCAGTCCCCTTTTGATGAGCTCCTCGGCCCACTCGTAAAGCTGGTCGAAGTAGTCGCTGGCGTAGAGTTCCTTGTCCCACTGGAAGCCGAGCCATTTGATGTCTTCCTTTATGGAATCCACATACTCGGTGTCTTCCTTGGTGGGGTTGGTATCGTCGTAGCGGAGGTTGGTCTTGCCGCCGTATTTCTGTGCCAGGCCGAAGTTCAGGCAGATGCTCTTTGCATGCCCGAGGTGAAGATATCCGTTCGGCTCCGGGGGGAAACGGGTGATAATGCTGCTGACCTTGCCTTCAGAGAGGTCTTTCTCGATGATTTCTTCAATAAAATTGAGTTTGCGAGCTTCTTCCATTTTCGCGGGTGTTGTTTAATCTTTCAAAGATACCATTTTTCCGCTACAACTCCAAAATAACATAAAAAATCGGCCCCGAATGGGGGCCGATGATTGGGTTTTGCCGGGAAAGACGCTTAGTTTGCGAGGCGTTTTTCGAGGCGGGCTCGGATTTCCTTGAGGAATTCCAGGGAGGTGAGGCCCTTGGGAGTGACGCCCTCGGAGAGGCTCACAAGGTCCTTGGTCTCAAGGCCTTCGTTCAGAGTGTCGAAGCAGGCCTGCTCAAGCTGGTTCGCATAGTTCACGAGCTCGGGCAGTTTGTCCATCTCTCCCCTCTTGCGGAATGCGCCGCTCCATGCGAAGATGGTAGCCATGGGGTTGGTGGAAGTTTCCTCGCCCTTGAGATACTTGTAATAGTGACGGGTAACGGTGCCGTGGGCGGCCTCGTACTCGTATTTTCCGTCGGGGCTCACCAGGACGGAGGTCATCATCGCGAGGGAACCGAAGGCGGTGGAGACCATGTCGGACATCACATCGCCGTCGTAGTTCTTGCAGGCCCAGATGAAACCGCCCTCGGAACGCATTACGCGTGCAACGGCATCGTCGATAAGGGTGTAGAAGTACTCGATTCCGGTCTTTTCGAATTCGTCCTTGTACTGCTCGAACACTTCCTCGAAGATGGCCTTGAAGCGGCCGTCGTATTTCTTGGAAATGGTATCCTTGGTGGCGAACCAGAGGTTCTGCTTCACGTCAAGGGCGTATTTGAAGCAGGCGTGTGCGAAACTGCGGATGGAAGTGTCCGTGTTGTGCATGCCCTCGATGACGCCGGGGCCGGAGAACTCGTGGATAATCATTTCTTCCCTCTGGCCGCTTACGCCCTCGAATACGAGCTTTGCTACACCGGGCTCGTGGGTCTGG
This sequence comes from uncultured Bacteroidales bacterium, assembly GCA_905233655.1. Classification (GTDB taxonomy): domain Bacteria; phylum Bacteroidota; class Bacteroidia; order Bacteroidales; family UBA932; genus Cryptobacteroides. Next base: position 8,736 of record CAJOCS010000034.1, read on the forward strand.
ATTTCAACGTCGCGGTACACATCGCCGTAGGCATGACGTGCGATGGTGATGGGTTTCTTCCAGAACTTCACAGCGGGATGGATGCTCGGGATGGTGATGGGGGCGCGGAACACGGTGCCGTCCAGCATGGCGCGGATGGTGCCGTTCGGGCTCTTCCACATCTGATGGAGGTTGTATTCGCTCATGCGCTGCACATTGGGAGTAATGGTGGCGCACTTCACGGCAACGCCGAGACGCTTGGTGGCGTTTGCCGAGTCGATGGTAACCTGGTCGGAGGTCTTGTCGCGGTTAGGAAGGCCCAGGTCGTAGTATTCGGTCTTGAGGTCAACAAACGGGAGGATGAGCTCATCCTTGATCATTTTCCACAGAATCCTGGTCATTTCGTCTCCGTCCATCTCAACGAGCGGAGTCGTCATCTGAATCTTTTTCATTTGAAAATCGTTGGTTATTTATTGTCTGTTTTTGTAATAATTCATAAGGCATCCGTCGGCAAGGATTTCACGCTCTGTGGCGGTGAGTCCCTTGAAGAAGAGATGGATGGGAGTGCATCGGCCGTCGCGGGTAATCACCTTTGCATCGATTTCCTCGGCCCCTTCGAGTACGGCGGCACGGATTCCGGGAACGAAGACATAGTCGCCGGGAGCATAGTCGAAAGGAGTTGCAGGGTCGATGGTGAAAGGCATTATGCCCCAGTTGATGCAGTTGCTGCGGTAGCGCTTGGTGGCATACTCGTAGCAGATGTTGGCGTCGCCGCCGAG
>CAJOCS010000035.1 GCA_905233655.1 uncultured Bacteroidales bacterium
GTCAGAAAACTAATCCTATCAGCAACCGAATCGGTATCACCCGTGGTTGGGACTCCAACTGGGTAGGCGGTAACTATGCAGAAAAGATCGCCGAAGATTTCGAAATCCGCAAGTATCTGGGCAGCCGTCTGGCAAAGGCCAGCCTCTCCCGCATCATCATTGAGCGCACCCTTAAGCTCATCACCGTCACCATCCACGCAGCCCGTCCCGGTGTCATCATCGGCAAGGGCGGCCAGGAGGTCGACAAGCTCAAGGAAGAGCTCAAGAAGGTGACGAAGAAGGATGTCCAGATTAACATCTTCGAGGTAAAGCGCCCCGAGGTCGACGCCACCATCGTGGCCGACAGCATTGCCCGTCAGATCGAGGGCCGTGTGAGCTATCGTCGCGCTATCAAGATGGCCATCGCCACCGCAATGCGCGTTGGTGCAGAGGGCATCAAGGTTCAGATAAGCGGCCGCGTAGGCGGTGCTGAAATTGCCCGCAGCGAGATGTTCAAGGAAGGCAGGACTCCGCTCCACACCTTCCGTGCCGACATCGACTACGCTCTCGCAGTTGCAAACACCCAGATGGGTACCATGGGTATCAAGGTGTGGATCTGCAACGGTGAGAAGTACGGCAAGCAGGACCTCTCCCCGAACGCCGGATTCGCCTCCAGCCAGGCTGCACCCGCAGGTGCACGCCGTGACGACCGCGGCCGTGGCCGTGGTGAGCGTCGCGGAGGCCGTGGCGAGCGTCGCGACCGTGGCGATCGCCGCTAAGCGAACTCTGCAAAGCAAGTGACTGCGTTTCGCAATCACAACTTCCAGGAGGGTGACCGTGAGGCCACCCTCTTTTGTAATATCAAAACAGATTGTTATCTTTGTTTACTCGAAATAAACAACTGATACAGATATGAAATCCAGACTAATGATTATTGCTGCGGCGGCAGTCCTGCTCTCCGCCTGCACATCCAGGCCGGAAGGCACCACCCGCCTGAGCGGAAAATTCAGCGAAGAGCCAGCTCCCGGCACCGTACAGGTGGTCGTAGGCAGCCTTGACACCACCGTTGCCGTAGCCGGAGTCAAGTTCTCCGTAGACGTTCCCATGGACGTGACCGCCGTGGCCTATATCGTGGCCGACGCCCAGATGATTCCCTTCGTTTCCGACGGCTCCGTGCTGAAGGTCGACTTCGACAACGAAACCATCACCTCCTCTGACAAACACGGCATCCAGTCCCGCATGGCCGAGCTCCTTCAGTGGGAGGCCGACTTTGAGGACAATTACATGTCCCTTCTCGAGAATGTTGACAACCCGGTGATGGCCGACGCCATTTCGGATTCCCTGCTGCTGCTCTATGACGCCCACCTTGAGGAAGTGGCCCGCGCCAACAACGACAACGTGGTGGGCGTGTATGCCATAACCGAGATGCAGGGCGACGAGGACGCCGCCAAGATGCTGGAGCTTCTGAACGGCCTTGCCGACAACATGAAGGCCATCCCGGCCGTGGGCAAAACCATAGAGTCCTACCAGTCTGTGCTCGCAACCGGCGAAGGCAGCATGTTCATGGACTTCGAAGTAGTCCAGGACCCTGAAAATCCCGCCGCGTCCACCGTCCGCCTCTCGGACTATGTGGGCCGCGGGAAATACGTCATCGTAGACTTCTGGGCATCCTGGTGCGGCCCCTGCCGTGAGGAAGTCCCTTATCTGAAGGCCGTGTACCAGCAGTACAAGGGCAAGCGCTTCGACATGCTCAGCGTAGCCGTGAGCGACCTTCCCGCCAACAGCAAGGCCGCAGCCGAACAGCTCGGCATCACCTGGAACCAGATTGTGAACGCCCAGCGCATTCCCGGCGAGATTTACGGCATCCGCTATATTCCCCACATCATCCTTTTCGGCCCCGACGGCACCATTCTCCGCAGAGGCCTGCGCGGTGACGATATTGCCGTCGCCGTAGCCGAGGCTCTGGCCCAGTAGCTTGACCGTCAGGGAGAAAATAGCGCTGTTTCCACATTCCCCCGGAGTCTACAGGTATTACGACTCCGAGGGAAAGGTGATTTATGTGGGCAAGGCGAAGGACCTGCACAAGAGGGTGGCGCAGTATTTCGTTCCTCCGGAAAGGCTGAACACCAAAACGCGCATCCTCGTAAGCAAGATTGCCGACGCCCAGTTTTCCGTGGTGGACACCGAGGCCGACGCCCTGCTTCTCGAGAACAATCTCATAAAGCAGTACAAACCGCGTTACAACATCCTTCTGAAGGACTCCAAGACTTATCCTTGGATTTGCGTTACGGGCGAGGAGTTCCCCCGCGTATTCATTACCCGGCGCATAGAGAAAGGCAAGGGCAACCGTTATTTCGGCCCCTACAGCGCAGTGATGCACGCCCGGAACCTGGTGGATTTTTTTCGCGAGGAGTATCCGCTCCGGAGCTGCAGCCTGAACATAACGTCGGAATCCATCCTGCGCCGCAAATTCCGTCCCTGCCTGGATTTCCATATCGGTCGCTGCAAGGCGCCGTGCGTGGGAGGAGTCTCGAAGGAAGAATATCTTGGCTGGATAGACGATATCGTGCACATCCTGTCCGGCCGGGGCGGGGAAGTGATACGCCATTACCGCCAGCTAATGGCCGATGCCGCCGCCCACCTGGATTTCGAACAGGCCCAGATCCTGAAAGACAAACTGCGCTCCCTGGAGAGCCATTACTCGAAGAGCGTTATTACCCAGGCCGCCGACACCGACGCCGACGTGTTCTCGCTTGTAACCGACGGGGCCGAGGCCTTCGGTAACTTCCTGAGAATACGTGGGGGCGCAATTGTCCAGAGCCTGAATCTGGGATTCAAATGCCAGATAGAAGAGCCCCAGGGGGCCATTCTGTCCAGTTTCATAGGAGAAATCGAAGACAAGTTCGGCTCGCTTTCGAAAGAGGTTATAGTTCCTTTCCTCCCGGATGTTGAAATTGACGGCGTGCAGTTCCGCATTCCGCAAAGGGGCGACAAACTGTCCCTTCTGGAACTCAGCGCCAAAAACGCCAAAGAGTTCCATTTCCATTCAATCAAGCAGCGCGAGCACACCGACCCCGACGCCTGGCGTATGAGCGTAATGGAAGAGCTGCGGAAAGCGCTCGGCATGAAGGAGCTTCCGCGTCACATGGAATGCTTCGACAATTCCAATATCCAGGGTACGAATCCTGTGGCGAGCTGTGTGGTTTTCCGCGATGCTGAGCCTTCCAGGAAGGATTATCGGCGTTTCAAGATTAAGACCGTAGTGGGCGCCAACGACTTCGCTTCAATGAAGGAGGTGGTGAACAGGCGATACTCCCGCATGTTGGAGGAAGCTCCGGACGACATACCTCAGCTCATAGTTATAGACGGAGGTAAGGGCCAGCTGGATTTTGCCTGGCAGGCCCTCGCGGAGCTGAACCTTCTGGACAGGGTAACCGTAGTGGGCCTTGCAAAGAGGCTGGAAGAGGTTATCAGGGTGGGGGACCCGTATCCGCTTTTCATAGACCGCAATTCTCAGGCGCTGAAAGTACTGCAGCGAATCCGTGACGAGGCGCACCGCTTCGGCATCACCTTCCACCGCAACCTGCGTTCGAAAGCCGCAATCCAGAGCGTCCTGAGAGAGATTAAAGGCGTTGGAGAAAAGACTGAGCAACTGCTTCTGTTGCACTATGGTTCGGTGTCGATGATTGCCAGGGCGCCGCTCGAAGAACTCTCCGCCCTGGTGGGTGCTGCCCTTGCGGTGAAGATTCATGATTATTTAAACGAATAAAGTCCGTATATTTGCGGGGTAAAGCGACTGCGAAAGAATGCGCGTATGAAAAACGAGAAAAAGTTCAATAAACTTTTCAGCTCCGTCCTGATGGGACTGATGGTGATTACGATTGCAGTCACCACGGTTTTCAAGCTGGAGGAAGACAATGCCAGGACGTTCATGATAATTGTGGCCGCCCTTGGCTCCGTGATGGGGGTGGCGTCGTCCATCCTGTCGGCCAACGGCCTCATCTGGACCTTCCTTTTCGGCATGCTGGACATCGTGTGCTGCTGCATCGTGGATGTGGACAACGGCATCTGGGGCGATTTCTCCATGCACCTGTTCTACCTCATGCCCATGCAGATAGTGGGCATCTGGCAGTGGCGGAAGAGGGGCGCGTCCGGCAGCGGAACCGAGGTCAAGGCACGCAAGCTGAGCCCGCGATGGAGGTGGATGCTGCTGGGTTCCGTGGCCGCCGGCCTGTTCCTCGTGTTCGGTATCCTGCTTGCCATCAAGTACTGGACGGTGGATCCGTCGGAAATCAACCGCGTCCAGGTTTTTGCCGACGCCGCCCGCACCACATTCAATATTGCGGGGCAGATACTAATGTCGCTCGCCTTCTATGAACAGTGGTACCTTTGGATACTCGTGAATGTGGCATCCATCGTTCTTTGGGGCAGCACCATGCTTTCCGGAGCCGCTTCAAGCTACACGGTGGTAATGTTCATCAAGTACTGTTTCTACCTGCTGAATTCACTTAACGGGCTCAGAATCTGGTTTAAGCTGTCGAAAGAAACCGGAGAGGCATAGCGGCCGTTCGTCGCTTTTTAGGTGCGAAAGTTTCCGTTTTTGAAATAATTTATTTAACTTTGCGCCTTGTACGACATTACACGACAATAAGAAAAACGTTATAAACTTAAAACCTAAAAATTATGACTAAAGAAGAAATCGTAAAGCAGGTCACGAACATTATCGTCGACAAGCTTGGCGTCGAGGAGTCCGCTGTCACCGAGAGTGCCAGCTTCACCAATGACCTCGGAGCCGATTCCCTTGACACCGTTGAGCTCCTTATGGAATTCGAGCGCGTGTTTGGAATCAAGATTCCCGATGAGGAAACCAGCGGCATCAACACTGTTGGCGACGCTATCGCAAAAGTTGCAGAAAAGATTGGTGAGTAATTAACCCGCCATTGAAAATTCGGCCCCGGAACCGCTAAAGGTTTCGGGGCCATCTTTTTTAATCTTTCGGCAGGGAGAATGTCACTCGGAACACCGGCTTCCGGCTGCTTGCGGGGCCGTTGAGGACGGCGCGGTAGAAGCGGTCTTTGTCCAGTTCCGTGGTTGTGGTGTACTGCTGCTGGGTGGTGGAGTTCATGTACGAAGCGAGCATGGCGTAGTTGTAATAGTTGGAATAACCGCCATATCCGCCGTATCCGCCATAGCCATAGCCGTAACCATATCCGTATCCGCCATAACCGCCATAGAGACTGTTGTAGTAGCTGGCGTAGAGCAGCTGCTGGTAGTAGTCGTTGTCATAGGCGCTGCCGCTTGCACTGGCAACTTTTTCCGTCCTGACGGTGAGGAGCCAGATGTCGGCGTCGGTTGCGGTGGCAAGGTCCGTGCGGGAGAGTATTTCCTGCAGATGGTAGGTGATGTCTGGTGCGTAGCAGAGGTTGCTGCGGTCCAGGCTGCCCTGATTCTCCGTATCCACGCTGGCGTCGGTAAGCCCAGCGAAATTCACCGAGCCGTCATCGGCCGCGGTGCGGATGGTGGGACTCAGGATGGAGGGGAAGAAGCGCATGTCCTTCCAGTCGGCCGGCATTTCATAGGGAAGCAGTATGGTGGCTTTCGCAATGATGGCCTTGGAGGCATCTCCGCCCTTCGCCTCGATTTCCGCCACCGTCTTGTCGTGAAGCTCAAGCGCGGGAATCACCGGCTTGAGTCCGCCGCCTCCTTCCACCAGGATGTCGGCCGCCGCAGCGTGCGAGACGGTTTCATGCGTGGTGCGGTTGAAGGCGTACTGGTAAAACTTCGTGTTGTTGTTCAGGTAGGTGTTCTCGTCATAGAACACGGGCTCTCCGGGAACCAGAATAAAAGTGGAGTCCCTGCGAACGCCGTCCCATTCGGAATTGACCTTCAGAAGGCTCAGGTTGCCGTTGATGGTGTAGTAATTGCTCGACACCGAGAGGCAGGAAAGGTCGAAAATATTGATTCGGCCTCCGTTGCCGGCAGGGGCGTCGGTGCAGATGTATATGCCGGGGACGGCCTTGATGTAGTCTGAATAGCGGTTGAGTCCGGAATCCCCGCTGCGGTCGTAGAGAGCCGGGCCGAGGGCGACCAGGGCGTCGACGTACTTCTGAGCATATTCCTGGGTGAACTCGAAGGTCAGGGGGCCTTCGCCGTTATATACCGGAATGCCGTTCGTGATGCGTTTCGAGGCGTCGTAGGGAATCACCTTGTTGGTGCTTCGGTTGTCCAGATCCAGAGTGTCGGTGAGTTCGTAGACATAGATGTTCTGGAGAATGCGGGCGTCGGAATCGTAGAGGCAGGAAACGGTGTCGGCCGAGAAGTAAACGTCCAGAGAAATGGCGACAGGGTCCTTGCCGAGGTCGATGGTATCGCGGGAGGGAATCAGGGAGAAGGCGCTGGAGCGTGTGGTAAGGCCGAACACGTCGTCCCTGATTGCGCCGATGGTTACGTGCGAATCCGAATAGCCGGAGAGGTCGTCGGCCAGATCCATCCTGATGGTGGTGAGGGGGAACTCAACAGTATAGGTGTCGTAGATAAGGCTGTTGTCCACAAGGCCTTTCCCGAGAGAATTGTCAACCTTTACGCAGGCCCAGGAAAGCAGTCCCAGAGCCAGCAGCGGCAGAATTATGCGTTTCATTTCAGCAGGTCGTCATAAAATGCGTTGTAGCGGTCCATGTAACTTCCGTCTTCATGGGAGGCGCCGTCGTAAGCGAGGACGGGGACGTCGAGTCCTTCGCACCATTTCACCAGGTCGGCTTCCACGTCGGCCGATCCCATGATTACACCGTCGGAGTACAGGGCTGCAAGTTTTGCAAGTTCCATGCCGTCTGCATCCTGCCCAAGCAGGACATCCTTGGGTTTAATTGCGCCGAAGGGGATTGCGGCGGCGAAATTCTCCGGGAAATGTTCCTTGGGCGTGTCTTCAAAGAGGGAGAGGACCACTTTCGTGTTTGCGAATATGGGATCTTCCCTGTAGGCCTTCTTGAGGTAGAGGGGCAGCAGCTGGGTAATCCATCCGGTGCAGTGGATGATGTCCGGCGCCCAGCGCTGTTTCTTTATGGTCTCAAGCACGCCGCGTGCGAAGAATATGGCCCTTTCGCCGTTGTCCTTGAAGAAATTGCCCTTGTCGTCCCGGTAGGTGAACTTGCGGCGGAAATAGTCTTCGTTGTCGATGAAATAGACCTGGGTGCGAGCCGCCGAAATGGATGCGACCTTGATTACGAGAGGGCGGTCCACGTCTGCAATGATGATGTTCATTCCGGAGAGGCGGATCACTTCGTGAAGCTGGTTGCGGCGGTCGTTGATGAGTCCGTAGCGGGGCATGAAGGCGCGAATCTCCTTCTTGCGCTCCTGAATACCCTGAAGCAGTTCCCTGTTTATAGTGGCCATTCTGGAGCCGGGGAGATAGGGGGCCATCTCTGCGTTTACGAACAGTATTTTCTTTGCGCTTTCACCCATAACAAAAACCATTTAGTTTACAAAGTTACGATTTTTTTTTGACTTTTTGAATTGTGTGGTGTATCTTTGGAGCGAAATTAGGGGTAATATGTCCGAAAAGAAGAACACGGCCATGAGGCGCCGCCTGGTGAGCGCCTGGATATCGACGGTAATCAGCATTTCGCTGGTTCTGCTGCTTGTGGGTGTGGGTTCGCTCCTTCTGGTGAACGCCAGGGCGGTGAGCAATTATTTCAAGGAAAACATGCAGGTTTCCGTCCTTCTCCGCCAGAGCGTCGAGGAGGCCGAGGCCCTCGCCTTCGAACAGCAGCTCGCTTCCATCCCCGGCGTACGTTCCACTCATTTCGTGTCTCGCGAGCAGGGTGTGGAAGAGATGTCGCGCCTTCTCGGCCAGGATTTCCTGGATGTTTTCGAAACGGCTCCGGTGCCCATTTCCATAGATGTGAACCTTACTGCGGACTATGTTTCGGCAGACAGCCTCGAGGTGGTGAAAGAAGCCATCCTGGCGTCTCCCATCGTGGATGAAGTGGTCTCCGAGACGTCTCTTATCGACACTCTGAACCGCAATCTGGATAAGGTGTCCCTTTCGCTCGCAGTGGTTATCGGCCTGCTTTTGTTCATTTCGGTGGTGCTAATTGCCTCGATGGTGCGCCTCACGGTGTTCTCGAAACGTTTTTCGGTGCACACGATGCAGCTCGTCGGAGCCACCAGGCGCTTCATCCGCGCCCCGTTCGTGGCCCGCTCGGCCCTTCAGGGGCTGTTCGCGTCGCTTCTGGCGATCCTGTTCCTGGTGGGGCTCCTTTATCTGCTGCGCAGCGAATTCGCGCAGATGTTCCAGGTGTTCACGCTGCAGTCTCTGCTCAAGGTTATGGGCATTATGGTGGCATCCGGCATCGTTATCTGCACGGTGAGCACTTATTTCGTAGTCAACCGCCTCGTGGGCTTCGACCGCGACAGGCTGTATATGTCGTATTGATATGGGTAAGAATTCAGACAAGATGGCCATTACGGCCAAGGGTTTGAAACTGATGATAGCGGGCCTCATCGTAATGGTGGCCGGTTTCCTCCTTCTGAGCGGAGGCGGCTCCAACGACCCGCAGGTGTTCAACTATGCCATGTTCGACTTTCGCCGTCTGGTGGCGGCCCCGATTGTGATTGTGGCCGGAATAGTGGTGGAGGTGATTGCCATAATGGGTAAGTTCAACGAGAATAAGGGAGAGTAGCGTATGGAGTGGTGGCAGTCGTTCATCCTTGGCATTGTCCAGGGCCTCACGGAATTCCTTCCGGTATCCAGCTCGGGGCACCTGATGATTTTCAAAGAGCTTCTCGGGGTTGATGCCGAGGGCTTTCTGGATTTCACGGTAACGGTACATTTTGCAACCGTCCTTGCCACGCTCGTGGTGTTCTGGGGCGCAATCTGGAAACTGCTCAAAGGGCTTTTCCAGTTCAAATACAACGACGAGACCGACTACATCTGCAAGATTCTGGTCTCGGTGATTCCGGTTGCCATAGTCGGGTTCCTTTTCAAGGACCAGGTAGACGCCCTTTTCAGCGGCTCGATGCAGCAGGTGGCCGTGGGGCTCTGCATTACCGCCGCGCTGCTCTGCGTGTCGGACCAGGCCGGAAAACGCATCAAGACCCCGGTCGCGCGCGATACGCGTAATGGTATATCGTACTGGCAGGCCCTCGTGGTGGGCGTGGCCCAGGCTTTCGCCGTGGTTCCGGGCGTGTCCCGCAGCGGCAGTACCATCTCCACAGGGCTCCTCACCGGCGTGAAGCGCGAGGCCATGGCTCAGTTCTCTTTTCTGATGGTGCTCATTCCTTCTGAAGGTTGCCGTGGGAAGCGAGACTTTCGGCGCAGGAGTGGGAGCTCCCGCCCTGGTGTGCGGTTTCATCGCGGCCTTCATTTCCGGCTTTTTCGCCTGCAAAGTTATGATTGCCATCGTCAAGAAGGCAAAACTCCTCTGGTTCGCCCTGTACTGCCTGCTTGTGGCCATTGCCATCTTCATTTTCGCATAAGTTGGAACGGACCCTGTCATATTTCGTTTCCGACGTCCATCTCGGCCTCGAGGTGGAGGATCCCGCCGGCAGGGAAGGGCGTTTTGTGGAATTCCTCCGCGGAATCGACCCTGCAAAGACCGAAGCTCTGTATCTTCTCGGGGATATCTGGGATTTCTGGTATGAATACCGCGACGTTGTGCCGAAGGGTTTCGTCCGGGTTTTCGGTGCCCTGGCTTCGCTCATGGATGCGGGTGTGAAAGTGTATTTCTTCAAAGGAAACCACGACCTCTGGGCATACCGCTATTTTTCGGAGCTCGGGATTGAGCTTTTGCGGCAGCCGTCGTTCGTCACCATCGGCTCGAAGAAATTCTGCCTCGGGCACGGCGACGGGCTAGGCCCGGGAAACCGCTGGTACAAGTTCATGAAGGCCTGTTTTACCAACAGGGTGCTGCAGACACTGTTTTCCACGCTTCACCCCTGGTTCGCCTTCCGGCTGGGTAAGGGATGGTCGCACCGTTCGCGGCTGGCAAAGCACATCGGCTATGAATTCAAGGGCGAAGAAGAGCCTTTGTATGTGTTCTGCAAGAGTGTTCCCGGCTGCGATTACTATATCTTCGGGCACTATCACTGCCGGGTGGACATGCCTGTGGCCGACGGACGGCTCCTCGTCCTGAACGACTGGATCCGCAGTTCAAACTGGATTGAATACGACCGCGCCGCGGAAGAAATCCGCGTAATCTACCGGTAATAGTCCGGCACCTGCACCACAGGTGGCTCTTCCCAGAAAATAGACCAGTAAAGGTCCCGGAAATGGCCCTCATTCCATATCTGGACCAGTTCTTCGATGTCCTTGTCGGCCCCTTCAGGGTCGTACTGGGAATGGAGGTCGTTGTCGAACATCCGGGCTATTCCCTGCCAGAAGCGGGCTGCGAGGCCGTTCTTGTAGTCCTTGATAATGGAATAGGACGATTTCCCGGTTTCCCGGTCAATAAGCTTCAGAAGCAGGGCCCCCTGCGAGATGGTCATTGAGTGGAGGGCGCCCTCGAAGTCGCTGAAAAGCCGGCTCTGCACTTCGGAAATATAGCGGTCCTTTTTCATCCGGCTGAAATTGCCGGCCTGGATGGTGCTGTCCACTATCGCCTGCAGGCGGCCTGCGGCCTGGGCATAGGGGTAAACTTTCGCGAAACGGTATACCAGTTTATAGTAGTCGCGCCAGTTTTTCTCGTTTCCGCGGCCGTGACCGAAGACCCAGATGGGGTCCAGGGTGTCGAAATAGGTGGTGTCGCCGTCCACTACATTATATGGAAGCCAGCCGGAACCGCCGGGGCTGCGGCCTGTGCTGTTGTTCACCTGGCGGCGGGCGTAGGCCTCCTGCTGCTCCCGTGCACGCTGCATCGCGCGGCGGATATGGCCCTGTCCGGATGCCGGAAGGGCGAGAGTGGCCAAAACGCATGTCACAAGGACAATTCTGAGAGCTCGTTTCATCATTGCAAAGATAAGCATTTACAAGAACTCGGCCAAACTGCGTTGGAACGCCGGTCGAAAACCGAGGGAAATATTTTTCAACAATATATGGATGGCGCGAAAAATCAATGCGTTAAGTTTCAAAAACTGCGGTCGAAAATGTTGAAAAAAGATGTAAAAATATTTGGTCGTTCAGATTTTTTTTGTAACTTTGCAATCCCGAAATTGGAGCAAAAAGCACCCAACCAGCTGAGTTTCAATGATTTAAGGGATTAATAAGGAAAATTTAAAAACATTACAGCAATGTTACAGCCTAAAAGAACCAAATTCAGAAGGGAACAGAAGAACCGCATGAAGGGCAATTCCGGTCGTGGAAACCAGCTCGCTTTCGGTTCCTTCGGTCTCAAGAACCTTGAAAACTGCTGGCTTACCGCTCAGCAGATCGAGGCTGCCCGTCAGGCCATTTCCCGCCGTATGAACCGTGAGGGTCAGATCTGGATCCGTGTCTTCCCTGTGAAGCCGTTCACCGCAAAACCGCTGGATACCCGTATGGGTAAGGGTAAGGGTGATCCCCAGGGCTTTGTCGCTCCCGTCACTCCCGGCCGTATCCTCTTCGAGGCAGAGGGCGTTTCCCTCGAAACCGCAAAAGAGGCAATGCGTCTCGCCGCAAACAAGCTCCCAGTCGCCACCAAGTTCGTGGTCCGCAGGGATTATGTAGAAGAATAAAACTTGGAGGAGAAGAAATGAAAGTATCAGAAGTACGTGAGATGTCCATTGCAGACCTCCGCGACCGCATCGAAATCGAGAAGAACAACCTCGACACCATGAAGCTGAATCATGCGATCTCTCCCCTGGAGGATACATCCAAGATCAGAAAAACCCGTCAGGATATTGCACGCATGATCACCATCCTGGCCGAGAAAGAGAAACAGCAGAACTAAAAGCGCAGCAATCCTATGGAAAGAAATCTTCGTAAGGAAAGAGTGGGCATCGTAGTGAGCAACAAGATGGACAAGACCATCGTGGTTGCAGTTGAAACTCACGAGAAACACCCCATTTACGGCAAGTTCGTAAAGAAGACCACCAAGTTCGTCGCTGAAGACGCCAACAACGAATGCTCCGAGGGCGATACCGTCCGCATCATGGAGACCCGTCCGCTCAGCAAGACCAAGAGGTGGAGATTAGTTGAAATCGTAGAAAAAGTCAAGTAATTATGATACAGCAGGAATCACGTTTACAGGTTGCTGACAACAGCGGTGCAAAGGAAGTCCTCTGCATCCGTGTTCTGGGCGGCACCCGTCACCGTTACGCCACCATCGGCGAGACCGTAGTCGTTACGGTCAAGAGCGCCATCCCCGGCGGCGAAATCAAGAAGGGCACAGTCACCAAGGCCGTGGTGGTTCGCACCAAGAAGGAAATCCGTCGTGCCGACGGTTCCTATATCCGTTTTGATGACAATGCATGTGTGCTCCTGAATGGCGCAGGCGAGCTTCGCGGCACCCGTATCTTCGGCCCCGTCGCCCGCGAGCTTCGCGAAAATTACATGAAGATTGTTTCACTGGCACCGGAGGTCCTTTAAAAGAGAAAGAATCATGAAAAAGTTCAATATCAAGAAAGGCGATACCGTGTTTGTGAACGCTGGTAACGACAAAGGAAAGACCGGAAAGGTTCTGGAAGTTCTCCGTGACAGGGACCGCGTCATCGTGGAAGGTGTCAACATGGTGTCCAAGCACACCAAACCCAACTCCAAGAACCCTCAGGGTGGTATTGTGAAACAGGAAGCAAGCATCCATATCTCCAACGTCCAGCTCGTCGACAACGCTGGCAAGGCTACCAAGGTGGCTCACAAGGAGGTAGACGGAAAGAAAGTCCGCATTGCTAAAACAACTGGAGAGGAGATTAAGTAATTATGGCAAAGAAAGCTAACAAACCCGCAGAAGTCCAGGCTGTTCCCGCCGGATATATGCCGGACCTCAAGAAGGTCTACCGCGAGGAGATTGTTCCCGCTCTCGTGAAGCAGTTCTCCTACACCACAGTGATGCAGGTTCCCCGCCTCGTTAAGATTACCCTCAACGAAGGTGTCGGTGACGCCACCCAGGACAAGAAGATGGTTGAAGAGGCCGCTGAGGAGCTCTCCATCATCGCCGGTCAGAAGGCTGTCATCACCGCCTCCCGCAAGGATATTTCCAACTTCAAGCTCCGTAAGGGCATGCCCATCGGCGCAAAGGTTACCCTTCGCGACGTCCGCATGTACGAATTCCTCGAGCGCCTTATCCGTGTGGCTCTCCCCCGTATCCGCGACTTCAACGGTATTTCCGAGAAGATGGACGGTCAGGGCAACTACACCCTCGGCATCAAGGAGCAGATCATCTTCCCCGAGATCGAGATCGACAAGAACCCTCGCATCCACGGTGTTGAGATCACCTTCGTTACCACCGCAAAGACCGACGAAGAGGCACACGCTCTCCTCAAGGCTTTCGGCCTTCCCTTCAAGAAACACAACAACTAAGAGATAGTAGCATGGCAAAAGAATCAATGAAAGCACGCGAGGTCAAACGCGCCAAATTAGTTGCCAAGTACGCTGCAAAGCGTGCCGCCCTCAAGGAGGCCGGTGACTACGCTGCCCTGGACAAGCTTCCCAAGAATGCAAGTCCCGTGCGTCTTCACAACCGTTGCTCCCTTACCGGTCGTCCCAAGGGATACATGAGGGCTTTCGGCCTCAGCCGTATCCAGTTCCGTGAGATGGCCTCCCAGGGCCTCATCCCCGGTGTAAAGAAGGCCAGTTGGTAATCGACTTGCACATTAATTATTATTAACAATCGGATATCGGGCGCGCCGCAGCGCCGGTCCACAAAAAGACAAAAAAATGACTGATCCCATTGCAGATTATCTGACCAGAGTCCGTAACGCTTACCTCGCAGGTAAGAAGGTGGTGGAGATTCCCGCTTCCAACATGAAGCTCGCCATCACCAAGATTCTGTGTGAAAAAGGCTACATCCTCAGCTACAAAGTCGTTGAGGGTGATGTTGTCAACACCATCAAGATAGCTCTCAAGTATCATCCTGAGACCAAAGCCGCAGCCATCAAGGGCATTGTGCGCGTGAGCACTCCCGGTCTGCGCAAGTATGCCGACGTGAAGAACATGCCGCGCGTGCTGAACGGTCTCGGTATCGCCATCCTCTCCACTTCCAAGGGTGTCATCACCGACAAGGAAGCCAAGGAGATGAACGTGGGCGGCGAGGTTATCTGCTATGTTTACTAATCGATAAGGTATTATATTATTATGTCAAGAATCGGAAAATTACCTGTAGTCCTTCCGGCCGGCACGAAAGCTGAGCTTCTCGACGGCAATATCGTGAAGGTGAAAGGCCCTCTTGGCGAGATGTCCCAGAAAGTAGATCCGGATATCACCGTCACCATCGAGGGAAATGAAATTAAGTTCACCCGTCCCAACGACCTTCCCCGCTTCCGTTCCATGCACGGTCTGTACCGCGCACTGGTTCACAACATGGTTGTGGGCGTTTCCGAAGGCTTCACCATCAAGCAGGAATTCGTGGGTGTAGGTTACCGTGTGGCAGTTCAGGGCCAGCTTCTGACCATGTCCCTGGGTTATTCCCACGACATTCAGATCATGCTTCCCCAGGAGATCAAGGCCGAGACCCCTCAGGTCCGCAAGGGTGAGAACCCCGTCCTCCTTCTCAAGAGCGCAGACAAGCAGCTCGTGGGACAGGTGGCCGCCAAGATCCGTTCGTTCCGTCGTCCTGAGCCTTATAAGGGCAAGGGTATCAAGTTTGCCGGTGAGCAGCTCCGCCGCAAGGCCGGTAAGAGTGCATCTGCCAAATAATTAGGAGGATAAGTTATGGCATTGAATAGAATTGAAAGAAGAAGAAGGATCCACTACAGGATTCGCAAGCATGTCAACGGCACCGCAGAGCGTCCGCGCATGGTGGTCTTCCGTTCCAACAAGCAGATCTATGTTCAGGTCATCAACGACCTCGAAGGCAAGACTCTTGTGAGCGCCGCTTCCAACGACAAGGAGCTCGCCGCCGAGACCAAGGGCAAGAACGGCATCGCCGCCGCCGCCCTCGTCGGTAAGGCAATTGCAAAGCGCGCATTGGCAGCCGGTATCAACCAGGTCGCTTTCGACCGCGGAGGTTACCTCTTCCATGGCAGAGTTAAAAGTTTGGCCGACGCCGCCCGTGAAGGTGGCCTCGCATTCTAAACATTGAGACACTATGGCAAATTCAAACGTAAAAAGAGTTAAGACCTCTGACCTTGAGCTCAAGGACAGACTGGTAGCCATCAACCGTGTTACCAAGGTCACCAAGGGTGGACGCCACTTCCGTTTTGCCGCCATCGTCGTCGTCGGAGACGAAAACGGTGTCGTGGGTTACGGCCTGGGCAAAGCCAACGAAGTCACTGCCGCCATCGCCAAGGGTGTGGAGGATGCGAAGAAGAACCTTGTGAAGGTTCCGGTCATCAACACCACCATCCCTCACGAGCAGACTTCCCGCTTCGGCGGCGCCGAAGTTTTCATGAAACCCGCAGCTCCCGGTACCGGTGTAAAGGCCGGCGGTGCAATGCGCGCCGTATTCGAGAGCGCCGGTATCCAGAACGTGCTGGCAAAGAGCAAGGGTTCTTCCAACCCTCACAACCTCGTCAAGGCTACTATCGCAGCCCTCACCGAGATGCGCGACGCCTACACCGTGGCCGGTCTTCGCGGTATTCCTATGAACAGGGTGTTTAACGGTTAATTCAGAGAGAAACTATGGCAAAGCTTAAGATTACCCAGGTCCGCTCCAAGAATGGAGAGACCAAACGTCAGATTGCGAACCTCAAGACTCTCGGTATCCGCCGTATGCACCAGACCGTGATCGTGGAGGATACTCCCATCACCCGCGGTATGGTGGAGAAGGTTCATCACCTTGTAACTGTTGAAGAAATTGACTAAGGAGGAGAAGAGATGAAACTTGAAAACATGAAGCCCGCACAGGGCGCAACTCACAATACCAAACGCGTAGGCCGTGGCCAGGGCTCCGGTAAGGGCGGCACCGCCACCCGCGGCACCAAGGGTGCACAGGCACGCGCAGGTTACGAACACAAGGTAGGTTTCGAGGGTGGTCAGATGCCCATCCAGCGCCGTCTTCCCAAGTTCGGCTTCAAGAACCCCACCCGTGTTGAGTACAAGGCCGTCAACGTGGCCACTATCCAGACTCTCGCCGAAAAGCGCAACATCAAGGAATTCGACTTCGAGGCTTTCCTCGCTGCAGGTATCGCCTCCAAGGGAGACCTTGTGAAGGTCCTTGGCAACGGTGAAATCACCATCGCCGTGGATGTAAAGGCTCACGCTTTCTCCAAGAGCGCTATTGCTAAGATCGAGGCTGCCGGTGGTAAAGCAACCGTAATCGAGTAATTGCGATGAAAAAGTTTATCGAGACCATAAAGAACATCTACAAGATCGAAGAGCTGCGCAAGCGGATCGGTTATACCCTTCTGCTTGTGCTGGTCTATCGTCTGGGTAGCTTCATCCTGCTTCCCGGTCTGGACCCCGAGGTCCTCAAGGCAAGCATGGGTGACACCCAGGACGGCCTGCTGGGACTCCTCAACATGTTCTCCGGCGGCGCCTTCGGTAACGCCTCCATCTTCGCTCTTGGTGTGATGCCGTACATCTCGGCATCCATCGTGGTCCAGCTGCTGGGCATGTTCGTCCCGTCCTTCCGCAAGATGCAGATGGAGGGCGAATCCGGCCGCAGGAAGATGAACCAGATCACCCGCTACCTCACCATCCTCATCCTCGCCATCCAGGGTCCCGCCTACGTGACCGGCATGATTCCCGCCGCAGCACGCACCGTAGCCTGGAGCTCGTTCACTTTCAACCTGGTTTCCACCATCATCCTGATGGCAGGTTCCATCTTTGTCATGTGGCTTGGTGAGCGCATCACAGACCGTGGCATCGGCAATGGCATCTCCCTCATAATCATGATTGGTATCGTGGCCCGTCTGCCTTACGCCCTCTTCGCTGAGGCCGTGCAGAAATTCACCGGCAACGGTGTGGGCGGCGCCATGTTCTTCATCGTGGAAATGATTGTGTGGGTGTTTGTCATCATCGCCGCCATCGCTCTGGTGCAGGCTGTCCGCAAGGTGCCTGTGCAGTATGCAAAGCGCGTTATCGGCAACAAACAGTACGGCGGAGTCCGCCAGTACATCCCTCTCAAGATCAACGCTGCAGGCGTTATGCCTATTATCTTCGCCCAGGCGCTGATGATGTTCCCCATGCTGCTCGGACGCTATGAGGCCACCCGTGGTGTTGCCGCTGCGTTCTCCAGCTATACCTCAATTTGGTATAATCTCGTGTTCGGCCTGCTCGTCATCGTCTTCACGTATTTCTATACCGCCGTCACCGTGAACCCCACAATGATGGCCGAAGACATGAAGCGCAACGGTGGATTCATTCCTGGCGTGAAGCCCGGTAAGAAAACCGCGGACTACCTCGACAGCATCATGTCGAGAGTTACCCTCCCCGGTTCCATCTTCCTCGCAATCATTGCCTGTCTCCCTGCCGTGGCCAACCTTATCGGTATCAACAACCAGTTCGCCAGCTTCTTCGGCGGCACCTCGCTGCTCATTCTGGTGGGCGTTGTGCTCGATACCCTACAGCAGATCGAGAGTTATCTTCTGATGCGTCACTACGACGGTCTCATGAAGACAGGCCGTCTGACAGGACGTTCCGGTATGTAGTTCTTTGAAAGTATAATTGACTGTCGATAAATGACAAGGCCCAAGACAGAGGAAGAAATTGAACTTCTCCGCATCAACGGAGATCTCGTGTCCCGTACGCTGGCTGAGGTCGGTAAGCTGGTCGCCCCAGGTGTGACAACTGCGAAGTTGAATGAGGTGGCCGAGACCTTCATCCGCGACAATGGCGCCATTCCTTCCTTCAAAGGTTTCGAGGGCTTTCCCGCAGCGCTCTGCATGAGCGTGAACGATGTGGTGGTTCACGGTTTTCCGTCGGACTACGTGCTCAAAGAGGGCGACATCGTCTCCGTCGATTGCGGAACCCTGTACAAGGGATACAACGGTGATTCGGCCTACACCTTCCCCGTGGGGGAGGTGGACGCCGAGACCCGTAAACTCCTGGACGTCACAAAGGCGTCGCTGTACAAGGGTATTGAGGCTGCGGTGTCGGGCAACAGGACCGGCGATATCGGATACGCGGTGCAAGCGTATGCTGAAAGCTTCGGTTTCTCCGTAGTGAGAGAACTGGAGGGTCATGGCCTGGGACGTGAAATGCACGAGGCTCCCGGAATTCCCAATTACGGAAGGAAGGGGCACGGCGCAAGGCTCGTCGAGGGAATGACCATCTGTATTGAGCCGATGATTTGTGCAGGCGGCAGAGGTGTGTATCTTGCAAGAAATGGTTGGGCAGTACACACGGCCGATCACAAGAACGCGGCGCATTACGAGCTTACGGTTGCTGTCCGTAAAGGACGGGCCGAGCTGCTGTCGACATTCGACTATATCGAAAAGAATGGTTTGATTAAATTTTAAAGTGGATTTCAGCAATGTCCAAACAAGTAGCTATCGAGCAGGATGGTACTGTGATTGAGACCCTTCCCAACGCAATGTTCCGCGTTGAGCTGGAGAACGGTCATGTCCTTCTCTGCAACATTTCAGGTAAGATGAGGATGAACTTTATCCATATCCTTCTCGGTGACCGGGTCAAAGTGGAAATCTCACCTTACGATTTAACCAAAGGATTTCTTTCAGATACAAATAAAATTATATAGACATGAAAGTCAAGACCTCCATCAAAAAGCGCAGTGAAGACTGCAAGATCGTCCGGCGCAAGGGTCGCCTCTACGTGATCTGCAAGAAGAACCCCAAGTTCAAGATGCGCCAGGGATAATTAAGTGTAACAAATAAAGTTCAGACAAGAATATGGCAAGAATAGCCGGTGTTGATTTACCGAACAACAAACATGGAGAGATAGGCCTGACCTATATCTTCGGTATCGGCCGCAGCTCCGCCCGGAAGATTCTGGACACCTGCGGAATCGATCGCCAAATCAAAGTTGGGGACTGGAACGACGAGCAGATCGCGGCAATCCGTAACCTCATCAACGAGGAGTACAAGATTGAAGGTGAGCTCCGTTCTTCCGTCCAGATGGACATCAAGCGTCTGATGGATATCGGTTGCTACCGTGGCATCCGTCACCGTTCTGGCCTCCCTGTCCGCGGACAGTCCACCAAGAACAACGCCCGTACCCGCAAGGGTAAGAAGAAGACCGTTGCCAACAAGAAGAAAGCAACCAAGTAAAACTCGATGAATTATGGCAAAGAAAACAACAACAACCAAGAAGAGAGTTGTCAAGGTTGAGGCTTATGGCGAAGCCCATATTTCATCGACCTTCAACAATGTCATCGTGGCCCTCACCAACGCTCAGGGCCAGGTGATCAGCTGGTCTTCTGCAGGTAAGTGCGGCTTCCGCGGTTCCAAGAAGAACACGCCCTATGCTGCACAGATGGCTGCCGAAGACGCTGCCAAGACCGCATTTGATGCCGGCCTGAGAAAGGTCAAGTGCTATGTGAAGGGCCCGGGTGCAGGACGTGAATCCGCCATCCGTACCATCAACAACGCAGGTATCGTGGTCACAGAAATCGTGGACGTCACCCCTATGCCTCACAACGGTTGCCGTCCCAAGGGCCGCCGCAAAGTTTAATTTGACTAAAATAGAACTATTATGGCAAGATATACTGGTCCTACCACCCGCATCGCCCGCAAGTTCGGCGAACCTATTTACGGCCCCGACAAGGCCTTTGAAAAGAGGAACACCCCTCCCGGACAGCATGGCCTTTCCGCAAAGCGCAAGAAGAGCAAGGAATATGGTCAGCAGCTGAAGGAGAAGCAGAAGGTCAAGTACATGTACGGTGTGCTGGAGCGTCAGTTCCGTAACACCTATGCCCGTGCAGCCCGCATGAAGGGTCAGACCGGTGAGAACCTGGTCCTCCTTCTTGAGGCCCGCCTGGACAACATCGTTTACCGTCTCGGCTTCGCTCCCACCCGTCCCGCTGCGCGTCAGCTGGTCCTTCACCGCCACATCACCCTCGACGGCACCGTGTGCAACATTCCTTCCGCACAGGTAAAGCCCGGTCAGGTAGTGGCAGTCCGTGAGCGCTCCAAGAGCCTCGAGGTAGTTCAGAACAGCATCGCCGCCGCCACCAAGTATTCCTGGCTTGAGTGCGACACCAACGCTCTCAGCGGCAAGTTCCTGAACGTTCCCGCTCGCGAGGAAATCCCCGAGAACATCAACGAACAGCTCATCGTCGACCTCTACTCCAAGTAACAGACTTAACACCCGAACAATTATGGCAATCTTAGCATTTCAGAAACCGGACAAGGTGATTATGCTCGAAGGCACCGAGACCGTGGGACGTTTCGAGTTCAGACCTCTTGAACCCGGATACGGGCAGACCATCGGCAACGCCCTCCGCCGCATTCTCCTCGCCTCTCTCGAAGGTTTCGCCATTTCGCAGATCCAGGTCAGCGGTGTTCAGGACGAGTTCCAGACCATTCCCGGCGTTATCGAGGGAATGCAGGACATCATTCTGAACCTCAAGCAGGTCCGTTTCCGCAGGATGGTGGACACCGTCGACTCCGAAGTAGCGTCCATCGTAATCAGCGGCAAGCAGGAGTTTACCGCCGAGGACATCTCCAACGGATTGTCTTCTTTCAAGGTGTTGAATCCGGAGCTGCACATCTGCTCCCTGGAGCCTTCCGTCAAGATTGAAATCACTCTGACCATCACCAAGGGCCGCGGTTTTGTCCCGGCCGAGGAACTCAGGGACGAGAATACGCCCATCGGCACAATTCCCGTGGACGCCATCTACACTCCCATCAAGAAGGTCAACTGGACCGTGGAAAACTACCGCGTGGAGCAGAAGACCGACTACGAGAAACTCACCCTGGAGATTGTCACCGACGGTTCCATCTCTCCGGAGGCCGCACTGCAGGATGCAGCCAACATCCTCATCTATCACTTCAAGCTCTTCACCGACGACAAGAAGATCTCCCTCGAGACCGCCGTGGAGTCGGACAGCAAGGAGCTTGACGAGGAGTCCCTCAGGATGCGTCATCTCCTTCTCACCAAGCTTTCTGACATGGGTCTCTCCGTGAGAGCCTTCAACTGCCTGAAAGCCGCCGATATCGACACTTTCGCAGACCTTGTGTCCTACAGCCGCGCCGAACTCATGAAGTTCCGCAACTTCGGCCGCAAGTCGCTGAACGAAATCGACCTCCTGGTGGAGAAGATGAAGCTTTCCTTCGGAATGGATGTCACCAAGTACAATATTGAACCTAAGAAAAAGATCGTTTAACAATGAGACACAATAGAGCAGTCAATCATC
>CAJOCS010000036.1 GCA_905233655.1 uncultured Bacteroidales bacterium
GGCGAAGCCGTGGCGTCGCTCTTTGCCCGCGAGCTTCCCACTCCCGTGGAATTCGTGAACGGCGAAGACCGTTTCGGCCAGAGCGGTACTCCGGCGGAGCTCATGAAGGCTTACGGCCTGGATGCGGAGCATATCGCAGCCGCCGCCCGCCGTGCAATCAAAAGGAAATAAGTACTAGGCTTCCAGCCAGGACATGAAACCGTCGACACGGGCCCGCGATACAGTGAGGTCCGTGTTGGCTTCTATACCCCTTTTCAGGGAGATGCGGAGCCGGCCTCCGAGCAGTTTCGACACGCTGTCGATAGCGCCTTCGGAGATGATGCAGCTGCGGGAAATACGGAAGAACACCGCCGGGTCGAGCCTCTCGTAGATGGCATCAAGGGAGTCGTCCAGGACGTATGCGGTGTTGTTGTTGGTTACGATGTAGGAATTCTTCGATTCGGAGAAGAAGTAGGCTATTTCACTCACCTTCACCGGGACGATGCGGTCGTTCAGGCGGATGAGGAATTTCTCCCTCGGCGTTGCGCTGTGCTGCGGCTCGGCCGGTGCGGAATCGGCCCCATATTCGACGCGGGAAAGGGCGCGGGAGATGTCCTCCACGGCGATAGGCTTGAGAAGGTAGTCTACTGCGTTGATTTTGAAGGCATTGACGGCGTACTGGTCGTAGGCTGTGGTCATGATTATGGAGGCGTCCACGTCCACCTGGGAAAGAATGTCGAAACAGGTGCCGTCCGAAAGTTCCACATCCATGAAAATGACGTCTGCGGAGTTCTTCGAGAGCCATTCGACCGTGTCTTTTACGGAGCCTGCAGTCCCAACGACTTCAACCTGTGGAAAATGTTCTGCGAGCACTTTCTGCATGTGCTGTCTCGCGAGGGCTTCGTCTTCGATAATAAGGGCTTTCATACTCTTTCTTCTCTGATGCTGCAAAAATACTATAAAACTCTCAATCTTCCAAAAGCGGAAGTGTCACTTCAAAGCTGTCAGGGCTTTTATTTACAATTATTTCTGCGCCTGCAAGGTCCCTGTACTGGTTGCGTATCCACTGCAGTCCGAGACCTGTGGACGCCGGCTTTGAGACCTTGGGCCTGAGGATGTTCCGCACCGTTACGTTCCGGCCGTCGGAGGAGAGGCTAATCTCAAGCGGAGCGGAAGGGGAGACTGCGTTGTGCTTTATGGCGTTTTCCAGCAGGAGCTCCAGCGTGCATGGAACTATCTTTCCTTCAAGGTCTTCCGGCGCTACCCGAACGCTTGTTTCCAGCCCTTCCGGGTAGCGGATTTTAATGAGGTCGATGTACATGCGCGCGAAATCCAGCTCCTCGCGTAGTCTCACGAGGTCGTGGCTTTCGTGCTGGAGCATGTAGCGGTATATGCCGGCGAGCTTGTGGATGTAGCCGCTCGCTTCTTCCCGGCTGCTGTCCTGCACTATCGAATCCAGCACGTTGAGGCTGTTGAAAAGGAAGTGCGGATTCACCTGGTTCTTCAGGGTCATGTAACGGAATTCGGCATGGTGCCTCAGCTCCCTCTGGCTGGACGCCTCGCGCTGCATCCTAACGGCGAACGCCACCATGTAAACGACTGAAAATATGGTCATTTCCGCCAGCAGGCCGATGATGCTGTTCCGCAGGAAGGCCTCCATGCTGAAGTGATTGAACTCAAAGGGTATTCCGAAAGTGACGATTAGGGTGCCGAGGGTGGAAACGAGGAGAATGAAAACGAGAGTGAAAAAAACTACTCCGGGGGTGTTAATGTAAATCCTTTTCCCGATATGGATGTAATATGCCGAGGCCGCAATCATCAGCACCACGCTCAGCGAGTTGTCTAGAAAATTCAGCGTCAGGGAGATGCTGTCGTAGCCTTCAAAGAGGGAACCGTTGAAGATGTAGTCCACGTAGACCCTGATGGCGAACACCGTGAGGACTGCGAAAATCATCCATCCGAGGTTTTTCCGCCACGACTGGCGCATTTCGTAGGCGGCCGCTCCGCGGGGGTGGAACCTGCGTGCGAAGAGGTCCAGCACCCAGCCCAGGAATTCAGTGACGCAGAAGGTGGAAAGGGCGTGCTGGAGCATGGGATGGCCGAAGGCGAAAATGTTGTAGACCGCCCTTCCGAGAATGAAGCCTATGATGTTCACCAGCACCACCGCCGTGGCGGTAATCTCCACAGTGAGGTTGCGCCGGAGGCTGATGATGACAACGAGCGCCATCGTCAGGAGGGTGAGCACCAGGCTGTCTCCAATCCCTGCAAGGGTGCAGAGTATGGTTGCAGCCACATGCAGCAGGGCGAAGCCGTGGATAATCCAGGATATGCGTATCTTCCTCATTCCAATCGCGAAGATAAGAATATGTTTTGGGACTACAATCCATTCGTCGCAAAAAAATATCCGTTCTTCTTCCTGCGGCAGTGATTTTCCACGATTGAAAACCCATTATTGAAAATAATGCATATATTTGTGAATGCCGTATGTGAACGGCAAACGCTAAAACTTGTAACTATGTCGTCCAAAAGAGACCTGTCTTTTCGCCAGCTGGTGGACCTGAGCTTCGGCTTTTTCGGAGTGCAGATCGCATACGCCCTTCAGAGCGCCAACATCAGCCGCATTTTCGCCACGCTCGGCGCGGATCCCCACAAGTTGTCGTTCTTCTGGATTCTTCCCCCTCTTATGGGAATGATTGTCCAGCCCCTCGTGGGTAAATACTCAGACCGCACATGGACCCGCCTGGGCCGCCGCAAGCCATACCTCATAGTGGGTGCGCTCATCGCCGTGCTGGTGATGCTCCTGCTGCCCAACGCCGGTAGCTTCAGCTTCGGCACGCGCCTGTTCATGGGCCTCAACGCCGCAATGTGGTTCGGCCTGTTCTCGCTAATTTTCCTGGACACTTCCATCAACATTGCCATGCAGCCCTTCAAGATGATGGTGGGCGACATGGTGAACGAGAAGCAGAAAACCCAGGCCTACAGCATCCAGAGTTTCCTCTGCAATGCCGGTTCGCTGGTGGGCTATCTCTTCCCCATCTTCTTCACCTGGATTGGAATTGCCAACACCGCCCCGGAAGGCGTGGTGCCGCAGTCGGTGGTGTGGAGCTTCTACGTGGGCGCCGCCATCCTCATCCTCTGCGTGGTTTACACCTTCGTCCGCGTGAAGGAAATGCCTCCGAAGGAGTATGCCGAGTTCCATGAAATCGACCTCGAAAAAGAGCAGGAGAAACCCTCGCTCGGCCTCATGCAGCTGCTCATTAAGGCTCCCCGCACCTTCTGGACGGTGGGTCTGGTGCAGTTCTTCTGCTGGCTGCCTTCCTTTATATGTGGACCTACAGCAACGGCGCCATAGCCTACAACTGTTGGGGCGTAGAACCCACCGACACCGCATCGGCCGGATATCAGGCCGCAGGCAACTGGGTGGGCGTGGTGTTCGCAGTGCAGGCCATCGGCTCCCTGGTCTGGGCCGCCGTCCTGCCCCGCTTCAAGAGCCTCAAGATGGCCTACGTGGTGAGCCTTCTCGCCGGCGCCGCGGGTTTCGCCTCCATTATGTTCGTGCACAACCAGTATCTGCTCTTCGGCAGCTACTTCCTTATAGGCTTCGCATGGGCCGCAATGCTCGCCCTGCCCTTCACCCTCCTCACCAACGCCCTCGAAGGCAGCCCCTACATGGGATCTTACCTGGGCCTTTTCAACTGCACCATCTGCCTGCCGCAGATAGTGGCGGCTGCAACCGGCGGCCTGGTGATGAAACTCGTGGGCGGAAGCCAGGGCGCGATGCTGCTCACCGCAGGCATCTTCCTGGTGATTGGCGCAGTGTGCGTGCGCTTCATCGGCACAGCCAACAATCAACCTAAACAAAATAACTAACTACAAAACTTCATGAAAAGGATTTTAACCGCAGTAGCAGTTCTCCTCGGAGTCTGCGCAACGGCACTCGCCCAGGGCGGGTACCAGGTTAGAGGTGTTGTAGTCGACTCCATGGGCCCCGTAATCGGAGCTACCGTAATGCAGGTGGGAACCACCAACGGTACCTCCACGGGCCTGGACGGCGACTTCACACTTAACGTCCCCAATGCCTCCGTGCAGATTGAAATCAGCTGCATGGGCTATGCATCACAGGTCTTCACCGCCGGGAACGTTCCCGCTGTGATCACTCTTCTCGAGGACACCGAATTCCTCGAGGACGTCGTGGTCATCGGTTACGGTACCGTGAAGAAGAGCGACCTCACCGGCTCGGTTGCAACCGTCAAGGCCGACGAGATCAACAAGGGTGTCATCACCACCCCCGCCGACCTTCTCCGCGGTAAGAGCGCAGGTGTCGTCGTTACCTCCGGTAGCGGTATGCCCGGTTCCGGCGCAACCGTCCGTATCCGTGGCGGCGCATCCCTGAACGCTTCCAACGACCCTCTCTACATCATCGACGGCCTTCCCGTTTCCAACGACGGAATCTCCGGCATGAGCGACCCTCTCTCATCCATCAACCCCGAGGATATCGAGAGTTTCACCGTCCTCAAGGATGCATCGGCAACCGCCATCTACGGTTCCCGCGCTTCCAACGGTGTTATCGTGATCACCACCAAGAAGGGTGCACGCAACGCCACCGGCATGCCTCACATCGCTGTTGACCTCACTTCTTCCGTGAACACCATCGCCAAGTATCAGGACGTCCTGACCGGCGACGAAATGCGTTCCCTCATCGCCCAGAGGGTTGCCGACGGCAAGATCGCTCCTGCGGCCCTCGCTGCTCTCGGCACCGAGAACACCGACTGGCAGAGGCAGATTTATCACGCCGCTCCCACCGTGGATGCAAACGTGAGCGTGAACGGCAACGTCAATGCAGGCAAGGCTTTCAGCCTTCCTTACCGTGTTTCCGGTGGCTTCACCACCCAGAACGGTACCCTCAAGGGCTCAAAGATGAACCGCGCTACCGCCGCCATCAACCTCTCTCCTTCTTTCCTCGACAAGCACCTCACGGTGAACCTCAACGGAAAGTACACTTTCGCAAAGAACTGGTATGCAAACCAGGGAGCAATCGGTTCCGCTCTCCGCTATGACCCTACCCCAGCCCATTTTCGACGACAGCGCAGCCGGCCTGAACGGCTACCGCATCTGGAGAATGGCAAACGGCGACGTGAATACCATGGCAACCTCCAACCCTGTGGCAACCCTGAATGAAAAGCAGGACTACGCAGGTGCACACCGCTTCATCGGCAACGCACAGTTCGACTATAAGGTGCACGGCTTCGAAGACCTCCGTCTGAACCTGAACCTGGGTATGGACTGGGCCAAGTCTTCCGGTATCACCGAGGTGGCACAGGGCTCCGAGCAGTCCTTCCACAGCACCGCCCAGAGCGGCAGCGGTTCCCACACCGACTACAGCTACGGCCGTATGGACACCACCCTCGAGTTCTATGCCGACTACAACAAGACCGTAGGCGACAGCAACTTCGACATCATGGCCGGTTATTCCTGGCAGCACTTCTACAACGACTCCGCTTCCAAGACCTACAAGCTCAGCGATCCCACCTACATCCTGGGCGACTCCGTGGGCAAGGGTGAGTACTTCCTCATCTCCTTCTTCGGCAGGGCCAACTACAGCTTCGGCGACCGCTACCTGGTGACCGCAACCATCCGTCGTGACGGTACTTCCCGTTTCCAGAACCACAAGTGGGGCCTCTTCCCTTCAGTGGCATTCGGCTGGAACATCAAGAACGAGGAGTTCATGCAGGGCGTCGACGTCCTCTCCACGTCTCTCCTGGGGTATGACCGGTCAGCAGGCCGTGGGCGGATACTACGACACCTTCGCAACCTTCTACACCAACCAGATCGGCTCCTACTACCAGTTCGACGGCACCCAGATCATCCCCATGACCGCAAAGGGTTACAACGCCGACCTCAAGTGGGAAACCACCACCACCTACAACGTAGGTTTCGACTTCGGCTTCCTGAACGACCGTCTCACCGGTAACATCGACCTCTACAAGAGGGACACCAAGGATCTGCTCTCCTATGTGCAGGTGGCTGCCCTTTCCAACCTTACCAACTATCTGAACACCAACATCGCTTCCATGACCAACACCGGTGTCGAGCTCGAGCTCAACGGCGTTCTCGTCGAGACCCGCGACATGAGCTGGACCGCCGGCTTCAACGTGGCATGGAACCACAACGAGATAACCAAGCTGAACGCTTCCTCCAAGAACAAGGAAGGCGTGCGTACCGGTGGAATCTCCGGCGGTACCGACAACTGGGTCCAGAAGCACGACGTGGGTCATCCCATGAGCGCCTTCTATGTGTACCAGCAGGTCTACGATGAGGCTGGAAAGCCCATCTTCGGCCAGTATGTCGACCGCAACAACGACGGCGTCGTGAATGAGAGCGACCGTTACTTCTACCACAAGCCCACCGCCGACTTCACCTTCGGCTTCAACACCAACTTCAGCTACAAGAACTGGACTGCAGCCCTCTCGGCCCACGCTTCACTCGGCAACTACGTCTACAACAACGTGGCTTCCAACAGTGAAATGTTCAAGGACCTCTGGGTGAACAACTTCGTGTCCAACCGTGTGAGGAGCGCCCTCGACAGCAACTTCGACGACGCCATGTACATCTCCGACTACTATGTGGAGAACGGTTCCTTCCTCAAGCTGGACAACATCACCGTGGGCTACACCTTCCCTAAGCTCTTCTCTCTGGGCGCCGACCGTCACGCTTCCCTTAACGTGTTCGGTACCGTTCAGAACATCTGCACGCTCACCGGCTACAAGGGTATCGACCCTGAGGTATTCGGCGGTATCGACGGCACGGTTTATCCCCGTCCCCGTACTTTCGTTGTCGGTGCAAAACTCAACTTCTAACAGGAGGATACGAATATGAAAACAATTAAATATATCCTTTCTTCCCTCGCAATCGCAGCGGCGCTCACTTCCTGCGTAAAGGATCTGAATGTCACTCCTATCGACCCTAACCTGAACACTGCCGACAAGGCCCTCACCTCGGCTGCCGACTTCGAGGCCCTTCTCGCCAGCATCTATACGGGTTATGCTACCTCCGGTTACTACGGCCCCAACGGCGATCCTTCCATCTCCGGTCTGGACGGCGGTATGAGCCAGTATGTCCGTGGCCTGTTCCACCTCTGCGAACTCTCCACCGACGTGTATGTGTGCGGATGGAACGACGAAGGCGTGCCCGATGTCTGCAAGATGCAGTGGGACGCTTCCACCGGTCTCATCTACTCCATCTATTCCCGTATGTTCTTCCAGATTGCGCACTGCAACGAGTTCATCCGTGAGGCCAACGCCACTTCCGTCGCTCTTCCCAACAAGGATGAGTGGATTGCCGAAGCCCGCGCCCTCCGTGCTCTGAGCTACTATCACGCAATCGACAACTTCGGCAATGTGCCTTTCGCCGACGAGACTTCCCTCGTGGGCCAGACTCCCCGCCGCATCACCCGCGCCGAGCTCTACACCTGGCTTGAGAACGAGTTGAAGGACATCATCGACAACTCCGCCCTCGCCGACCGCGCAACTGCCCAGTACGGCCGCATCAACAAGAGCGCCGTGAAGATGATCCTTGCAAAGCTCTATCTGAATGCAAAGGTCTACACCGGCACTGCCGACTGGGATAAGTGCGCTCTCGTCCTGACAGATCTCATGGACGACGGTTACACTCTCCACACCACTCCCAACGGTGGCGTTTACAGCGCCTACCAGGATCTCTTCCTTGCCGACAATGACACTTGCACCGACGAAATCATTTTCGCCATTCAGCAGGACGGCAACGACACCCAGTCCTACGGTGTTACCAACTACCTCGTCTTCGCCTTCACCGGCGGCAGCATGGATGCTGCAGACCTCGGTATTTCCTCCGGTTGGGCAGGATGCCGCATGACTCCTGAGTTCTACAACAAGTTCACCGCCACCGACGACCGCGCCATCTTCTGGACCGCCGGCCAGACCACCGACGTCGCCGACTTCGGCGAGTTCACCAACGGTATCGGCTTCCAGAAATACAAGAACATGAATTCCGACGGCACCGCCGGCGTGAATCCCGGTTTCGTGGACACCGACTTCCCGATGTTCCGTTATGCCGACGTTCTCCTGATGGCCGCCGAGTGCTCCCTGCACTCCACCTCCATCACCGCAACCGATGGCCTGAACTACGTCAACCAGATTCGTGCCCGTGCCGGCATGGCTCCCGTTGCCACCATCGACGAGCAGGCCGTCCTTGACGAGCGTGCCCGCGAGCTCTATCTCGAGCTGTGGCGCCGTCAGGACCTCATCCGTGCAGGACAGTTCACCACCAATGCCTATATCTGGCAGTGGAAGGGCGGTGTCCATGACGGTCAGGCCGTCGAGGACTACAAGAACCTCTACCCGATTCCTAATTCTGACCTGATGGTGAACCCCAACCTCGAACAGAACGAAGGCTATTAATAGATGTCAAATATGAAAAGAATTCTTTCAATCATAGCTGCAGGTGCGCTGGCGGTGCTGGCCCTTTCCTGCAACAAGGATGAGAAGGCGGTCCTGAAGCCCGCCGACGTCACCGCCCCCGTTTTGGGCGAAGTGAGCGTAGGCGCCAACGTGGTGGTTAAATACACCCCTGCCGTCTTCACCATGTCCTTCAATGAAATGATGCCGGTGTATCATACTCTCGGCATGGTTTCCGTCAACGACGAGGCCTGCGACGTAACCCTTTCCGCCGCCAAGGACGACGGTGCTGCACTTACCCTCAAGGGCAAGGCCCTCACCGACGCTCTGCTTCTCCGCGGTTTCGAAATCGGTGAAACCGTTAAGCTCGAGGTCGTAGTACGTGCATCCATCCAGGATCCTTCCAAGGGCGTTACCAACGGTTACGTAGACTCCGCCGACAAGGCCGAGATCAACTGGACCCTCAAGGAAGAGAAACAGGGCGGCATTCCTACTCACGACGGTGTACGCGTTTACATCATCGACGAGACCGGCTGGCCTGCAATCGCCCTCTACATGTGGGGTGACGTGAATGACTTCGGCGGCGGCTGGCCTGGCAAGGCTGTCGACGGCGAATTCGGCGACTGGAAGTACTTCGAGTACGGCAACGACATCTTCGGTCTTGCCCAGCACCTCATCTTCAACAACAACGGTGGCGGCACCCAGCTCGCCGACTACGACATCACCTTCGAAAGCGGTGTCGCAGACTACTGGCTCAAGGTTACTGCCGACGGTGTTGAAGAGGCCGACGCTCCCGCAGGTGATATTTATGGCGACTGGGAGGAGACCAATGAGTGGGGCGCTATCGGCTCCATCGCCTCTACCGGCAACTCCTGGAACGCCGACGAGCCCATGCTCACCAACGGCACCTGGTTCGTCGCCCGTAACATCGAGCTCACCACTGCCGACGAGTTCAAGTTCCGCAAGGATGCGGGCTGGACAGTTAACTTCGGTGGCGACTGCGCTGCTATCGGCACGGAATTCGCCGTGACCCAGGACGGCCCGAACATCAAGGTTCCCGCCGACGGTACCTACGACCTGCTGCTGAATCCTTCAGCCGCTGTGGCGAAGATAGTTGTCGCCGGTGAGAATCCGGGTATCTAATCGTTCCGGAATCTCTGATTATTGGAGCCCCCATCCCCGGGGGCTCCTTTTATTTGCTTTATTGAGGGGAATTGTGTAGATTTGTAAAATAAAGAATAATAACGGATTATGAAGAAGTTTCTATTGTTCCTGGCTCTGCCGCTGATGCTCCTTACTGCATGCAATGACAAGATTGAGCAGCCGGAGCCCAAGCCCCAGGAGGATGTTTTCCCCGAGCATGCCGACTATCGCGTGTATGTTGTAGATGAGACCGGATGGCCCGCCATTGCCCTTTACATGTGGGGCGCCGTAAACGACCTGGGCGGCAAGTGGCCGGGCATCCAGAGCGGCGGAACCGTCACCGTAAAAGAGCAGGAGTACAAGTGGTTCTCCGTTCCCGTTGCAGACGCTTATGGCTGTGCCGAGCAGCTCATTTTCAACAATAACAACGGAGGCAAGCAGCTCGCGGATGTGCCCCTGACTTTCGGCGATGCGGCGGATTACTTCTTCACCGTTACGGACAAGGGGGTGTCGGCCCTGAATATCAAGACCGGCTATACCGTGGAGGTGGATCATGGCCCCATCAGCGCAACCGCGGAGAAGATAATGGATTTGGTACCTTCCGGAGGACCTTATTATAATATCTATCAGGTGAACCCCAAACTCTATGGCAACAACGGAGCATTCAAAGCCATCGAGGGGCGCCTGGACGACATTGTTTCCCTCGGCTGTGATGTGCTTTATCTTATGCCGATTTACACTCAGGGAAAGCAGAAAAGCGTGGGCTCGCCCTACTGTGTGGCCGATTTCAAAGCCGTGAATACGTCCTACGGCTCTCTGGACGACCTTCGTTCGCTGGTGAATTCAGCTCACTCGAAGGGCCTGAAGGTGATGTTCGACTGGGTGGCGAATCACACCGCCTGGGACTGCGCTTGGGTGACAACTCATCCTTCATGGTATAAGCAAGACGGCTCGGGCAACATCGTCTGCCCCACCGCCGACGGTACCTGGAGCGACGTCGCGCAGCTGGACTATTCCAATCATGAACTTTGGGATGCCATGACGGATGCCATGTGCTACTGGCTTACGGAGCTTGACATCGACGGCTACCGCTGCGACTACGCTCACGGTATCACTGGCAACAAGGCAGGGGATTTCGATTCCTTCTGGAAGGAGGCCATCGGCGCTCTGAGAACGCTGAAACCGGGTTTTGTCATGCTTGCCGAGAGCGACTTCGACAAGATGTACGACGACGGCTTCAACATTACATTTTCACGTGCAACGCGCTCGCGCCTGATTGAAGCCTACGGCAACGGCCGCCTCCAGAACTTCTTCAACATCTTCTCTTCTGCCGCTAAAAACCGCGCCGCGGGCCAGTCCAAGCTGGTTTTCGTGACCAATCACGATGAGGCCTCAAACGCCTCTCCCGTCCAGGATTTCAGAACCGCCGACGGTGCCCTCGGGGCGTTCATCCTCATGCGCTGCCTTCCCGCATCTAATCTTCTCTATGGCTCGCAGGAGGTAGCTTTCCCCGGAGCTATCGACTTCTGCAAGAACGTTAGCGTGAGCTGGACTTCGAATGCCGATTACTTCGCCCGCTTCAAGTCTGCGATGCAGACGCTCTCCGGCATCGACATGAGCGGTAAAATCGAAGCCTGGGCGGCAGGCCCGGTGGCAATTCTTGTCTTTCAGAGTGGCGCCGCGGTGTATGTGAACACATCGGCCTCCGAGGTGAACTTCACCATGCAGGGCCATTCCGGCACCATCACCCTTGCTCCTTACGGTTTTCTCTTTGAATAATAACCTTAGCGTGCAAGATTTCCAAAAGGCAGCCGTCGATAATCCGTTTTTATGTTGAGATTCCTTAAGTGGTATATGCTGCTGCACGCTTTTGCGTCCCGTCCGTCATGGAAAATGCCGTTATTGTCAATTTATTGAGAGGTTTTATTGGAAAATAAAGCCTCTTTTGTTAAATTTGGGGGATAACACACACTTGTAACCGATTGTGAATATGAAAAAGTATATTGTCCTTCTGCTGGGTGCTGCTCTGGCCCTTGCGGTGTCGTGTAACAAGAATAAAGAGGAAGAAGCGGTAAAGTTCGAGGTTTCCACTAGCGGGCTTTCGTTCGCCGGAGACGGCGGAAGCGCTTCACTCAGTGTGACTACCGCCAGCGAAGACTGGGTTGTCTCTTCGAATGCCGATTGGCTGGAGCTCTCTCCCGAGGCCGGCGCTGGCAATGCCGAGATTACCGTTACGGCTGCGGCCAATACCGCCTCTGAGAAGCGTTTCGCGATGATTTCCGTGAGGGACCGCGCCACAGCGTCGTTCATCAACGTGGCGGTGGTTCAGGCCGCGAAGGGCGGCGAGGCCCCCGGCCCCGTGACGCCTCCCGGCCCGGATGAACCGGACAATTCTTCGCTTGTGATACCGCGTTCGGATTTCACCGTCCTATCGGCCTGGAGCATTACCGGTTCCATTATGAACCTCGGCTGGACCCAGGACTATTCCATGTATGAGGAGCCCCTCCACGGTTGGATTGCCGGCTTCGACGTGGTGGTTGAGGAAGGCGGCGAATTCAAGTTCCGCAAGGACGGCGACTGGGCCGTGAACCTTGGCGGCACCAATGTGACACCAGAGCTGGACAAGCGCTACATACTGGCCGATGACGGCAAGAACTTCGCCCTTCCCGCCGGCACCTACGACGTTTACATCCAGCCTACCTTCATGCTGATGTACATCCTGGAGGCGGGCGCGACCTTCACGCACGGCGACGCCGTCTCGTCCTCCGAGGAGGGTGAGAACGTGCGAATCTTCGTGCTGAACAATTCCACCTGGACAAAGCCCTACATGTATGCCTATGTCGGAAGCGGTGAACTTCAGCCCTACGGCAACTGGCCCGGCACCTATGCCAGCGGCACCAAACAGTTTGGCGAATACACCTGGACCTATTGGGAGGCCTCCGGCTTCAACGGCGTGGGCAATGTGAACCTCATACTGAACAACAACGGTACGGAACAGTATCCTGCCGACGGCGAAACCGAACCCCTCTGGAGCGGCCTCACCATCCTCAACAACCTCTTCTTCGTCTGGGACGGCACCACCGTCACCCAGGTGGAGGATCCTTCGGCCCCGGGCGTTTCCGGCAAGGGCGTCGAACCCGACGAGATGCGCTTCGGCTCCAGTTCGTGGACCATCATCGGCACGCTGGAGGGCACGTCATGGGATTTCGACTTCCCCATGGATACGGAAGGTTACTGGGAGGTGGCCAGAGATGTGACCATCGCCTCCGGCGAGAAGTTCAAGTTCCGCCAGAACCGCAAATGGGACGTCAATTTCGGCTACGGAGAGAACCTTGGCGAGGATGCCCGCACCGCTGCGGCGAACACCAAGCTGGAACTGGTCTCCGGTGGTGCCAACATCACCGTGGCAAGCAGCGGAAAGTGGGACATCTATCTCAGTGTGGAGAACAAGATTGCCTACATCCTGCCCGCAGGAAGCTCCTGGACCCATGAGAACGAGGGCAAGCCGGACTACAGCTCCGGCGGAAGCGGCGGCACCCTGCAGCCCGCACAGAAGGCTTCCGGCCTTACCTATCAGGTGAACGTGTTCAGTTTCAAGGATTCCAACGGCGACGGTTATGGCGACTTCAAGGGCCTTACCCAGAGCCTCGACTACTTCGACGCCCTTGGCGTGACCGCCCTCTGGCTCTCGCCCATCCAGCCCGCACAGAGCTATCACGGCTACGATGTCACCGACTACGAGACCGTGAACCCGCGCTTCGGCACCGAGGCGGATTTCCAGGAGCTCATCCATCAGGCCCACCTGCACAATATCCGCATCTACATGGATTACGTTATCAATCACGCCGGCGACCAGAACAAGTGGTTCCTCGACGTGAAGGACAACGGCACCAACAGCCCCTACTGGAACTACTTCTCCCTCTCGAAGAACCCTCAGTCCGACATCCAGGCCGGCAAGATTGCCCAGGTGTCGCCTTCCGACGGATACGACAAATACAAGTGGTACCCTGTTACCATCGGCGGAGGCGGCCAGCACCGTTACAAGATCGAGCTTGACTGGACCAATGCGTCGGCCCCGAAGATGACGGTCACGGAGACTACCGAGGCGCCCACGGGCAACAGCGGCACCCACAACAACCCTGAGCGCTATCTCTATTGGGGCGGCGGCACTTATTCGCAGTTTGCCGATGCCGGCAACAACAAGTACGTCCTCGTGCTCGATTACCAGAGCGCCTGGGGCTGCCTGGTGCGTACCACCAAGCAGGATGTCTGGACCGGAAAGACCAAGTGGGGCTTCAGCACCACCGGCGACCAGATGCAGCTCGGAGTGGCCCACACCCTCTATTCCGACGACAACCCGGACAACGTCCAGTCGATTGTGATGCCCGGCGGCGAGCTCTACTATTATTATACTGAGTTCGGCACAGGCATGTTCGTGGACTTCAATTACGGCCCGGCTTCGTCCTGCGCCTCTTCCGCCGCGTTCCAGGCCATTATGGTGGGCGTGGAGAAGTGGCTCAAGATGGGCGTGGACGGTTTCCGCCTGGACGCCGTGAAGCACATCTACCACAGCGAGACCGGCCCCGAAAACAAGGCCTTCTGGCAGGCTTTCTACAATGCCTCCAACACCATCTACAAGGCCAATGCCTCGGTCCGCGCCGACCTTGCAGGCCATTCCGACGAGAATATCTTCATGGTGGGCGAGGTGCTTTCCGGCGACGGCGACTGCACACCGTTCTACACCGGACTCCCGGCCCTGTTCGAGTTCCAGTTCTGGTGGGATCTGCGCGAATGCCTCAACAACGAAACCATTTTCCGTGCCGGCTACGGGCAGAATTTCCCCGGCTCGCTCGCATACCG
>CAJOCS010000037.1:0-14392 GCA_905233655.1 uncultured Bacteroidales bacterium
TCATCACCGCCGAGGACGGCCGTCCCCAGCCTTCATGGCTGCAGTTCGTCACCACCCACAGGGCCAAGAGTGTCATCGCCGACTACTTCAAGACCCAGAGGCGCCAGACCGTCGACAACGGCCGCAGCATACTTGAAACCCAGATGGAGGCCCTCGGATACAAACTCGACGAAGAGACCCTCCAGAGAATAGAGGTCGCCTACGGGGCCGAAAGCCGCGAAGATCTGTTCTACCATATCGGCACGGGCTCGACCCCCCTTACGAATCTCAAGGACGTGCTCGGGAAGTCGCAGGGAAACCGTCTTTCATGGATCAGGAAGATTTTCAACCCGGAGAAGACGGCCGCTCAGCCCAAAGAGGAGAACAAGGTCTACACCATCGGCAGCGTGGAGCCCGGAGCGCCTTCATTCATCATTGCATCCTGCTGCAATCCCATCCCCGGAGACCCGGTTACTGGCTTCAAGGGCCCAGACGGGAACATTACCATCCACAAGAAGACCTGCCCCGTTGCGGAGAGCATAGCAGCCACGCACGGCGACTGGGTGGTGGTCCCCAAGTGGCTGGAATCGGCCATGGAAAACTCCTTTCTGGTGCGCCTGAGCCTGAAGGGTGTGGACAGGATGGGCCTGCTGAACGAAATTTCCCGCTACCTGTCGCTGGTGATGGGTGTGAATATCCGCCGGCTCACCCTTGCTGCGGAAGGGGGCATTTTCGACGGCTACATCGACCTGTATGTCTCATCACGCGAAATACTTGAAAAGATGATACGCAAACTTGCCTCCATCGAAGGCATTGAGAACGTTTCAAGAAGCGATATATGAATCTGAAGAAATTCCTGCCGCTAATTCCGGCTGCGCTCATACTGGGTTCGCTGATGTTCCCCTCCGGCTGTGCCAACACCACGACACCGCCTACCGGAGGTCCGAAGGACACCATACCCCCCGTTCTGGTGAACGTCTCGCCTCTTCCGGGAAGCGTGAACGTTCCGGTCCACAAGACCCGTATCCGCTTCACCTTCGACGAATACGTGAAGATTAAGGACGCCAACGGAGTGTTCCTCTCCCCTCCTTTGGAGAAAAAGCCCAAGGCCGTAATAAAGGGAAAGACCGTGGAAGTGACCTTCGAAAGCGACCTCGACACCAACACCACCTATACCCTGGACCTTACCGGAGCCATTGCCGACAACAACGAGGGCAACGATTTCCAGGGTTTCACTCTGGTTTTCTCCACGGGCAGCCAGATAGATTCCATGTGTATGACCGGAATTGTCCAGGACTGCAACACCCTGAAGCCGATCAAGGGCGCTACGGTGCTCCTGTACAAAGACCACTCCGACTCGGCCGTCTTCCTGCAGAGGCCTGTGGCGGCCGCGAGAACCGACGACTGGGGCTTCTTCAGCATCCGGAACATCAAAGACACGCTCTACCGCGTATATGCCATCCAGGATGCCAACAACAACAATATCTATGAGCCCGACAACGAGACGGTGGCCTTCCTGGACAGCCTGTTCCGTCCCGACATCTGCTACAACGACTCCATCTACGAGTTCAAGAAGTTCAACATGAAGGACACTTCCCTGTGCCTTGCCCGAAACGCCCAGGTGGAGCTGAACCTCTTCCGTGAAAGGCCGTCGAAACAGCTGATAGTGAAAAAGGAAAGGGTAGGACTCAGGACAGCGTACCTCACCTTCATGGCTCCGGACGCAGTGGTCCATTCGCTGCGCGTCCGGGGGCTTCCGGCCGACCGCATCATTTCCCAGTTCAATCCAAGGCGGGACTCCCTGGAAATCTGGATAAACGACCAACGGCGCATGCCGGATACGCTCCATCTGGTAGTTAATTACGATAAGACCGACACGCTGGGAGTGCTTCAGCCCACCACCGAAACCGTGAAACTCGCACTCGACAAGGAAACGAGGGCCGCACTTGCAAGGAGCCGGCGCGACCTCAAGCATGAAGACACCATCGCGGTGGTCACTACCAATGCCGAGGCATCCACCATCGAACAGTACGGATTCCGCTTCGAGTTCAAATATCCACTGATTGAAGCCGCATGGGATTCCCTCACGCTCAGGATGGTGAACCCCCGCCAGCAGGAAAGCTGGGGAACCTTTACCGTGACAAGGGATTCCACCAACCTTCGCTGCTATACCGTGATGCCCGACGAGCCCTTCCAGAGCGGCTATGACTACTACCTGAAGATGCCCCACAGGCTGTTCCGGGACATAAACGGATTCTACAACGACAGCACGGAGCTCAAGGTAACCCTGCCCAACGACGACAAGCTGGGCTCCATAACTCTGGAACTCTCGGGAGTTAACAACAAGTATATAGTTGACCTCCTGAACGAAAAGCGCGACAAGATACTCCGCAGCTATATCATAGACCATAACTGCTCCCTGCTCTTCCCCTACCTCAAGGCCGGAAAATACTGCATAAGGCTCACCGAGGACGTGAACCGCAACAATATAGTGGATACCGGCGTCCTGCTGGACCACCGCCAGCCGGAAAAGGTGCGTTTCTTCAAAGTGGACGACAAATTCCTGCTGAACGTGCTTGAAAGGGCCGAGATGGTGTGGCAAATCAATCTGGAGGAGATGTTCCGATGAAAAAGCTCGTCTCCATCATAGCGGGCCTCATGGCCGTATGCGCAAGCCTCCGCGCCCAGGTGGACGTGGATGATGAATTCTTCTCCCTGCCCCGGGACATAACCCCCGAGTACCTTGACAGCATTACCATCAAAAGCGTAAAACCCAACAACTATACGATCATAGGCGTCTACGGGGGCACATCCATCGAGTACGGCTATTTCAATCCCACGAGAAGCGTCCTTTTCGGCGTCAATCCCCCGGTCTACGGCTTCTCCGTCATACGGCATTTCTCCATGTTCGGGCTCTTTCCCAACATGGGCCTGGAATTCGGCGCCCAGCAGAACTGGGAAGGCTACGAATTCAAGACCAACAAGGAGACGGGCTACCGTTTCACCGAGTCCGGAGCCTACAAGGTTGTAATGAACGTGCCCGAGGCCTTCCTCCTAACCCACTTCCATTTCGACGCCACCGACCACTTCAAGCTCATAGCTAAAGTGGGCCTCTACGGAGGTTACAGGACAAGCATCCAGCGCACTCTGGACGATAATTACGCCTCCTATGACACCTATCAGGGCTATGTCAACTCTTTCCGGGACTACGACAAACGCTTCACCTACGGCGTGCAGGGAGGTGCAGGTTTCGGCCTTATGTTCGACCCCATTGAGATTCACGTCTGCGCCCAGCTCAAGTGGGGCTGGGAGTCGTTCTGGGAGCCGGACTATGCCAGTCCCTACTACTATCGCTTCGGCTATCCGCTGGACGGAGCCGTCACGCGTCACGGCCACAGCCGCGCCGAGCTCCGGCGTATGGCAAGGGAAGCCGCTGCACTGGAATTACAGCAGAGAAGAAGATAATGAAGGAAATCAAGACCAATACCGTCGTCGTCGGCGGAAGGAACGGCAGCGTGCCCGTAACGATAGGCAGCGCTCATCCCATCGTCGTGCAGACCATGTGCAACACCCCAACGGCAAACGTTACGGCAACCCTGGAGCAGTGCGTGCGCCTTGCCGGGGCGGGAGCACAGATGATCCGGATCACCGTCCCTTCACTCAGCGACCTCGCTCCCCTCGGGGAAACCATCCGGGAGCTCCGTAGCCGGAATATAGGCGTTCCCATTGTCGCCGACGTGCATTTTTCCAGCGAAATAGCCATCCAGGCCGCGAAGCTCGTGGACAAGGTGCGCATCAACCCGGGTAATTTCCATCCCGACCACGACAAGGCCAGGGAAAGGTTCCGGGAGTTTCTAGGAGTATGCCGTGAGAACGGCTGCGCCATCCGCATCGGCGTGAATCACGGCTCGCTCGGAAAGTACATAGTAGACAAGTTCGGCGGCGGCCCCGAAGGCATGGCCCAGGCGGCCATGGAATGGGTTCAGATGTGCCTGGACAACGATTTCCACAACGCAGTGGTATCGTTGAAGAGCTCCAACACGGTGGTTATGGTGGAAGCCTACCGGCGCCTGGTGGCACTCATGCAGGAGGCGGGAGAAGTGTTCCCGCTGCATCTCGGAGTAACCGAAGCCGGAAACGGCGACATGGGGCGCATAAAATCCTGCGTAGCCATCTCCACCCTCCTGGAAGAAGGAATCGGCAACACCATCCGGGTATCTCTCACGGAAGCGCCTGAAAACGAGCTTCCTACCGCATATTACCTGGCCAACCGCTACGGAGTACCCCACCAGTTCCGCCCCGTTGGGACGGCAAAAGAGGAAAAGCTATGGAAAGCCTCGTGCGACGCAGGTCCCTCGCTTATGAACCATACGGCCGACGACCTTCCTGCCGATGCATCCTTCCCCGAACTCCACGACATGATAATGCAGGCCTGCCGGCGCAAGTTCTACGCGCCTGAATACATCGCCTGCCCCGGCTGCGGCCGCACAAAGTACAATCTCGAAGAATGCTTCGAAGAGGTAAAGAAAGCCACCCGCGGCCTCGGGAAGAACGTTGTGATAGCCGTTATGGGATGTATAGTGAACGGTCCCGGAGAGATGGCCGATGCCGACTACGGCTATGTTGGAGAAGGAGAAGGAAAGGTTACCCTGTATAAAGGAAAAACCCCGGTCATGCAGCATGTGCCGCAGACCGAGGCTGTGGAAAAACTTGTGGAATTAATCCGGCAGGACGGCAATAATTGATTCCACCGCCCTTACCTTGTCTCCGACCTTGACCTTGATTTCAGAATCCAGCGGAACGAAGAGGTCTATGCGCGAGCCGAACTTGATGACTCCGCACTGGTCTCCCCTGTTTTCCATGTTTCCGGGCTCTGAATAGCACACTATCCTTCGGGCGAAGGTTCCGGCTATCTGCTTGAAGAAAACCTCTCCATGGGCGTTTACAAGGCATGAGGACGAATGCTCATTCTTCTCCGACGACTTCGGATGGAATGCCAGCAGGTAACGCCCCGGGTGATACTTGTAGTAACTCACCTTCCCGTTGATGGGCCAGAAGTTGCAATGGACGTCGAAAAAGTCCATGTAGACCGAAATCTGGATGCATTCGCGCTGCAGATACTCCTTTTCGAATACCTTCTCCACTATTACCACCTTGCCGTCCGCGACGGAAGAAACCAGGCGGTCGTTCTGGGCGTCGGGAGCGGAACGGTTCGGCACACGGAAAAAGTAGGTGATGAACACCATGAAGCCGACGAACAGCACCGAGAGAGGAACAGAAATCCACAGAGGACCAACAAAATGAGCCACAAGGAAGATGAGCACGGCGCAGATGCACCAGCTCACCAGGATGGTCCCGTAGGAGTCGTTGTCAATCTTGATCCACTTCATATTATATGAGGCCGTTGATTACCAGATAAATTACACCGGCGGGAATGGCGAACAGAGCACTGTCGAAACGGTCCAGCGCACCGCCGTGGCCGGGAATGATATTGCCGGAGTCCTTCACTTCGCAAACCCTCTTCCACTGCGACTCGAAAAGGTCGCCGTAAACTCCGAGGCTGTGCATTATGACGGCGAGGATGATGCTGTGCCACCACGGGAAGGTGAAAAGCCCCGTGAGCGAAAGGATCATCGCTGCAACTACCGCCATCAGCATTCCGCCCCAGAAACCTGCCCAGGACTTCTTGGGAGACACCGTGGGGAAGAGTTTCCTGCCGTTTTTACCAAAGAGCATGCCGATGCAGTAAGCTCCCACATCCGACGCCCAGATAATGCAGAAGAACGCCAGCATAAGCGTACCGTCGAAGGCTCCGCCCCGGAGAACCACAAGGTTCGACAGCGATAGAGGAATGGCGATATACAGCAGGCCGGTATAGATAAAGGCGAAACGGCGGAATTCCGTCTTGTCCTTCACATACAGGCTGGAAATCATAATTCCAAGAAGAAGTATGACGTTAATCCCCACGAACTTGAAATCCAGCGAGAATCTGTAGACCAGGAACAGGGAGACGAAGCTGCATACCCCGAGAAGGATGGCAAGCACCCTGCTCAGCTTGTATTTGTCGCCCATGGTCATGGCAAAGAACTCGTGGAGCATGGCAATCATCATAAAGATGAGAAGCGCTCCGTACAGCCACTCGTTCAGATACAGGCAGCTTATCATCACGGCGAGGAAAACCACGCCGGAAAGGCTTCTTTTTACCGTATTATTCATTGGCCGGCTTTACCTTGGGGCCGAGAATGCGTTCGAGATCCTCGGCAAAAATAACTTCCTTATCGAGTAGGAGCTCACCAAGCTGCATGAATGCGTCTTTGTGGTCCTCGATGAGCTTGCGGGTCTTGGCGTGAATGCCCTCGACCAAATCCTTGACCTCCTTGTCCATCAAATCGGCGGTCTTCTCCGAGTAGGGCTTCACCAGGTTGTAACCGCGGGAGCCGCTGGAATCGTAGAACGAGAGAGCTCCCACCTTGTCCGACATACCATAGTACTGGACCATTGCGTAGGC
This sequence comes from uncultured Bacteroidales bacterium, assembly GCA_905233655.1. Classification (GTDB taxonomy): domain Bacteria; phylum Bacteroidota; class Bacteroidia; order Bacteroidales; family UBA932; genus Cryptobacteroides. The sequence goes on from CAJOCS010000037.1 coordinate 6,488, forward strand.
CATTCCGGTAAGTCGTTCAAGGTCGTTCAAAGCGCCCGTGGAAGGCTCTCCGTTAAGGATTTCCTCTGCCACACGTCCGCCGATGAGAACGCTCATGCGGTCCGTCATAACGCTCTTCGACCAGTTCTTGCGCTCCTCCGGGAGCGACCATGTTATGCCGAGGGCGTTGCCGCGGGGTATGATAGATACCTTGAAAACAGGGTCGGCATAGGGAAGAAGCCATCCCACCAGCGCATGACCGGCCTCATGGTAGGCCGTAGTGCGTTTTTCGGCCTGTGTCATTATGGTGCTCTGCTTGCGCTCAAGGCCGCCGATGATGCGGTCAACCGCATCCAGGAAGTCCTGCTGCATCACAGCGTCGTGGGAACGCCTGGCGGCGGTAAGAGCCGCCTCGTTGCAGACATTGGCAATGTCGGCGCCGGAGAAACCGGGCGTGTGCTTGGCCATGAACTCCACATTGAAGTCGGCCCCAAGCTTGATTCCGCGCAGGTGCACATTGAATATCTCTTCCCTCTCCTTGAGTTCGGGAAGCTCAACGTGTATCTGACGGTCGAAACGGCCGGCCCTCATAAGGGCCTTGTCGAGGATGTCGGCACGGTTCGTTGCGGCGAGCACAATTACGCCGCTGTTGGTGCCGAAGCCGTCCATCTCGGTGAGCAGCTGGTTCAGGGTGTTCTCCCTTTCGTCGTTGGATGAGAATCCCCCGTTCTTGGCACGAGCACGGCCCACGGCGTCAATCTCGTCGATGAACACAATGCACGGGGCCTTCTCCTTTGCCTGACGGAACAGATCCCTCACGCGCGATGCTCCCACACCTACGAACATCTCCACGAAGTCGGAGCCGGAAATGGAGAAGAAAGGCACGTCGGCCTCCCCTGCCACGGCCTTGGCAAGCAGGGTCTTACCAGTTCCGGGAGGGCCCACCAGAAGGGCTCCCTTGGGGATTTTGCCGCCGAGGGCGGTATACTTTCCGGGATTCTTCAGGAAGTCTACAATCTCCATCACCTCCTCCTTGGCGCCATACAGTCCGGCGACATCCTTGAAGGTGACCTTGACGTCTTCCTTGGCCGTTTCCCTGGCGGTGGATTTTCCGGTGTTGAAGGGATTGAAACCACCGGGGCCGCCAGCTCCGCCGGCACCGCCGCGGTTCATTCCGCGGAACATCAGCACCCAGAAGAGAACTATCAGCAGGAAGGGGAACAGCATCTGGAACACTTCCATCCAGATGTGGTCCTCATTGCGCATAACCACCTTGAACTGCTCCCCGGCAGGAAGCTCCCCGTTCAGGAGGGCGAAACTCTCCTCGGGGTCGAATTTACTGGAAACCAGAAAATAGAAATGAGGGGCCCTGCGGGGCGGATTGCCTCCCTGGAAACGGTCGGCATACTTCGCAAGGCGGTCCGGACGCATCTTGACCTCACCCTTGAAATCGTTCCTCACGAAGTCTATCTCGGCGATGTCACCGGCGCGGGCCATTACCTGGACGTCGGTCCATTCAATCTTTTCCGGGGATGAGCTCTGGGTGTTGCGAAGCAGCAGCCATCCTATTCCCAGGAAGAGAAGTATATACAGCCAGCTGAGGTTTATGCTCAGACTGAACTGTTTCCTGTTCTTTTTGTCGTCAGCCATTTACTTGTCCTTTTTTGCGGGCCCGGCAGCCTTGCGTTCTTTGTATTCCTTGCGGGGGACGTCGGCCCAGAGGCCCTCCAGGCGGTAGAAGTCACGGTATTCCTTCAGGAAGATGTGCACCACAATGTGGCCGTAGTCCTGGATAATCCAGAAATTGTTGCCTTCGCCCTGGGAACGGTAGAGGGTGATACCCTCCTCCTTCATCTTTTCCTCGATATTATCCGCAATCGCACCCACCTGGGTGGTGTTGCTGCCGTCGCATACCACGAAGAAATCGGTAATGGCGCCCTCCGTCTTCCTCAAATCAAGAGAAACCACATTCTCACCCTTCTTGTCGAGTATGGCGTCGGCAATGAGCCGCAGCTCGTGTGTAATCATATTGTGAATTATTTGTATTTTTGCATCTACAAAGATAATCAAAATTGGGACCAATTCAAATAAACTGGCTGGACAAGGCCGACTCCACCAACAACGTGCTCCTCAGGGGCCTGGAAAGCCATGACAATTTGTCAGTTGTAGCGGCCCGTTTTCAGGAAAAAGGGCGCGGGCAGAGGGGAAACACCTGGCTCTCGGCCCCCGGCGAGAACCTGACCTTTTCCATACTCCTGAAACCGAACTCACTCCCCGCCTCCGCATTCATGTCAATAACCCACCTCGCCTCCACGGCAGTGCGCGACTGGCTCCGCGAAAAGGGGGCCGATGCCATGATAAAATGGCCCAACGACATCTATGTGGGCCGGAAGAAAATCTGCGGCATGCTCATCGAAAGCCGGCTGGAGGAAAGATTCATCTCCGCCTCGGTGGTGGGAATCGGGGTGAATCTTAATCAGACGGAATTCCCCGGAGGGCTTCCCAATCCTACTTCCCTGAAGCTGCTCACAGGGCAGGAATATAAAGTGGAAACGGCTCTGGAAGAGCTACTTGAGCATTTCCGCTTCTCTTTACTCGAGAGTCCCGAAGGACGAGAGAAACTCTATTCCGACTATTGTTCCACCCTCTTCCAGAAAGGCGAGTCCAGACCCTACCGGAATCTACTCAGCGGAGAGGAGTTCCAGGGCACAATCGCTTCTGTCACGCCTTCCGGAATGCTTCTGATGGAAGACGGGCGCGATTTCGACTTCAAGGAAATAGGCTACATCCTTTAGAAATTGAAAACTGTTTGCTAAATTTGCAGAAAACACATACGATATGGATTCCAAAACCGTTCTCAGCTATTTCGAGGAAATCACCCGCATTCCCCGCGAATCCGGCCACGAAGGCCCCATGACCGAATACCTTCAGAAATTCGCCGCCTCCCACGGCCTTGAGTGCCGCACCGACAAAACCGGCAACGTGCTCATAGTCAAAGAGGCTGCGCCCGGAAAGGAAAACGTTCCCATCCTCGTGCTCCAGGCACACCAGGACATGGTCTGCGAAAAGAAAGCGGATTTCGAATTCGACTTCCTCACCCAGCCCGTCCCCTATGAAATCGAAGACGGATGGATGATTGCGAAGAACACCACCCTCGGGGCCGATGACGGAATAGGCATCGCCGCCTGCCTCGCCCTGCTCGCTTCAGAGCAGCCGACGGGAAAGCTCGAATGCCTTTTCACCATTTCCGAAGAGACAGGCATGGACGGCGCCTTCGCCCTTGAAAAGGGTTTCTTTGACGGAAAGACGCTCATCAACCTCGACTCCGAAGACGAAGGCCAGCTCTTCGTGGGCTGCGCCGGCGGAATGGATACCACAGCCACCTACGAGTTCGAGACCGAGCCCCTTCGCAAGGGATACAAGGCCCTGTGCATCAAGGTTTCAGGCGCCCAGGGCGGTCATAGCGGAGACGACATCAACAAAGAGAGGGCGAACGCCCTGCGCGAGCTCATGCGCTTCCTCTACACCGAACTCCAGTACGACTTCCAGCTCCTCGCCTTCGACGGCGGCAACAAGCCTAACGCCATCTGCCGCGAGGCCATGGCGGTAATCGCCGTTCCTTCCGACGAGGTGAAAGAGATGGAAGAGGACGTCAAAGCCTTCGACGGAATCCTGAAGGCCGAGTTCGCATCCTCCGACCCCGGGGTATGCGCCGTCTGCAGCAGCGCCGATGCCCCGTCCAAAGAGGCCATCTCCGAAGGCGATGCCTCCAACATCATAGCAACGCTCCTCGCCTGCCCCCACGGAGTGGAGAAAATGTCAGTGGACATTCCCGGCCTGGTGGAAACCTCTTCCAACCTCGCCGCAGCCCATATTAAAGACAATACGGTTACAGTAATCACCTCCCAGAGAAGCTCGGTGGTGAGCGAACTGCACGCCATGGCCCAGAAGGTGGAAGCCGCCTTCTTCCTTGGCGGGTTCGACGTAGAGCACCACGGCGAGTATCCCGGCTGGAAGCCCAACCTCAAGTCCCATATCCTTGAAGTGAGCGTAAACAGCTACCGTGAGCTCTTCCACAAGGAGCCCGAAGTGAAAGCCATCCACGCCGGCCTCGAATGCGGCCTGTTCCTTGAGAAATTCCCGGACCTGGACATGATTTCCTTCGGCCCCACCCTTCGCAGCGTGCATGCTCCCGGAGAGAAGCTGGAGCTTGCCTCGCTGGATAAATTCGTAGCCCACCTCAATCACGTAGTGCTCAATTTCAAATGATTGCCCCGTCAATGCTGTCGGCAGATTTCCTGAATCTCAGGGCCGACGTGGAATTCGTAAACGAGCACGCAGACCTGTTCCATCTGGACATAATGGACGGCCGATTCGTGCCTAATATCTCCTATGGTTTCCCCGTCGTGGAAGCCATCGCGCGGGAGGCCAGAAAACCCCTCGACGTCCACCTTATGATAGAGGAGCCCTGGAAGTATATTCCCCGCTTCGCCAAAGCGGGAGCCCGGATGATTAGTTTCCACTTTGAGGCCGCCCTGGACAGGAGCGCCGAGACCCTCGAACTCATACGCAGCCTTGGCTGCAAGGCGGGAATAGCCATCAACCCGGACTGCCCCGTGGAAAGCATCTTCCCCCTTCTGGATAAAGTGGATTTCGTGCTTATCATGAGCGTCTTCGCCGGTTTCGGAGGGCAGTCCTTCATCCCGGAGAGCCTCGAGCGAATAAAGGCAGTCCGCGAGCGGCTGGATTCCATCGGCCTGAAGGATGTCCCGGTGGAAGTGGACGGCGGAGTGAGCGAAAAAAACAGCACCAGCCTTTATGAGGCCGGTGCTGAAATACTTGTTGCGGGAAGCGCGATTTTCAACTCGCCCGATCCCGCGGCCGCCGCGCAGGCAATGAAAGCCTAGGCTTCCACCTTAACCGTCATCATCCCTTCGATGTCTTCCACCCACTGGCGGAAGATTTTGTCCGTTGCCATAAGGTCCTGAACCGTTGTACATGCGTGCAGCACCGTTGCATGGTCCTTGCCTCCCAGCTGGGAGCCGATGGTGGACAGGGAACAGTTCGGAATGAGATTCCGGCACTGGTACATGGCAATCTGTCTCGCCTGTACGATCTGGCGCTTGCGCGACTTTGACAGCATCGTTTCCTTGGTGATGTTGAAATACTCGCACACCGTCTGGATGATGGTGTCAATGGACAGTTCTTCCTCCTTCTCGCTCACTATGCTTCCGGTTACGCTGCGGGCAAGCTCCACGGTGAGATCTTTGTGATCCAGGGTGGCGTGCGCCATCAGTGAGATGAGCGCGCCTTCGAGCTCGCGGAAGTTGGTGTTGATTCGCGATGCAAGGAATTCCAGGACGTCGTCCCCCACGCTCACACCCTCACGCAGGGCCCTTGCCTTGAGCATTTCAAGACGGGTTGCGTAGTCCGGGCGCGACAGCTCCACGGAGAGGCCCCACTTGAAGCGGGACAGCAGACGTTCCTCGAAGTTCTGCAAATCTGCAGGCGAACGGTCCGAAGTAAAAATCAGCTGCTTGCCATTCTGATGAAGATGGTTGAACACATTGAAGAACGTGTTCTGGGAGCCCTGGCCCAGAAGATCCTGGATATCGTCCACGATGAGGACGTCGATCTTCTGGTAGAAAGCGATGAAGTCGGTGATACAATTGCCCTTCACCGCGTCCATGTACTGGGTCTTGAATTCATTTCCAGTGACATACAGGACTACCGGATCCTGGAAACGCTCCTTTATGTCTATTCCTATCGCCTGGGCGATGTGCGTTTTCCCCAGTCCGGGGCCGCCGAAGAGGAACAGAGGATTGAAAGGAGTCTTCCCGGGAGACCGGGAGATGCTTTCACCGGCGTTTACGCCCATTTTGTTGCATTCTCCCTCCACCAGGTTGCCAAAGCAGTAAACAGGATTCAGCCTGGGGTTGATTTTAACCCTTTCCACACCGGGAGCCACAAACGGGTTGGGGCTCTTCATGGGCTGGCAGGTGGGAACCTGCACGGTCTTGTTGGTGGGAACATTCCCGTGAGCTGCCGGGAACAGCATTCCCTGCTGCGAGCGCTGGACGGGATGGACCAAATAGAAAAGACGAGCATCTGCACCGAGTGCTCGGCGGAGAGTCATCTTCAGCAAATCCATGTAGGCGCCCTCAATGTAGTCGCGAAAGAAATCCGAGGGGACTTCCACCGTGAGAGAGGAGCCTTCCAGCGACACCGGACGGATGGGCTTGAACCACATGTTGAACTGCTGCGGATCAATGTTGTTTTCAATGATCTGCAGGCAATTCTGCCACACGGCAATGTATCTTTCCTTCTCCGTCACAGGCAGGAACAATTAAACGTGAATCTGTACTGATTTTTTGGTTTTGGAATGCAAAGATGGGTGAAAAAAAACTGAAAAAAAATTACTTTCACTATTTGATATGTCGAAATTTTTCCTTTAATTATTAAGGGAAACACCCCGAAACACATACCTTAATAAAAAGCTTAATATCACCACATTATAAACCGTCACACCGCCTGAAACGGGCACAATCGGCATTTATTGTTTTGAATAATTCAAAATAAGAAAATGGCACGATTCTCAAATATGCGTGCACAAATTGGCGTTTTTTCAGCGAACGGCGCTAACGCTTCCTTCTTCTATTTTCACCAGGAAAGAATCCGGAAATTTTTCCCTTATTTCCGCGTTCAGTCTGCGGGCCTCGTCAAGCGAGGGCGAAGTACCTATAATATACTTGTTGAGAGTGCCGATACGGACCACCGTCGGGAGGTAACCCTTGAAATACGGATCGCTTCCGGCCATGGTCCTTCCGCTTGCAAGAACCTGGGTTCCGTAAAGCACCGAAGCGGCGGTAGCGGGAGCTGCCTCTCCCCCGGAAGAAGCGGTATCCCCGGAAGGAGCGGCGGTGCCGTCGGAGGGAGCCACGGCCGCGTTCCGGTCGGGAGCTGGAGCTGCGTCGGCCCCCATTGAAGCGTCGTAACGGGTCTTGAACTTCTTGAATGCGTTGAAAATATTGGTTGCTATGCCGTCCCGGCCCAGTTCTGAACGCATTACGGAGAGGTCGTCCGGATTGGTGATGAAGCCCACCTCAATCAGGACGGCGGGCATAGCGGTCCTCCAGAGTACCCAGAAAGGGTCCTGGGACACCCCGCGGCTGTGCCGCACCGGCCCGTTAGCCATCTCCCCTGCCAGGTCCTCAGCAAACTGGAGGGAATTCGCCAGATGCGCATTCTGCATGAGGTTGAATATGATATAGGACTGAGGGTCGTTGGGGTTGAAGCCCTGGTAACGCGTCTGGTAATTGTCCTCCATCGTTATAACGGAGTTCTCCCTCTGCACGAGCGCGAGGTTCTTGGAGAAGAGGTCGTTACCCTGCCTCCGCGACTGGCCGAGACAATGGATGGAGAAGCCGTTTGCGGTGGTTCCACGGTCCGTAGCGTTCACATGGATGGAGATGAACAGCTGGCCTCCAGCCGAATTGGCTGCAACGGCACGGCCCTCGAGTTCCACGAAGGTGTCGTCGTCACGGGTCATGAGGACTCTCATGTCGGGATACTCCGCGGCAATCTTCTCAGAAAGCCTTTTGGCAACGTCCAGAACTATGTTTTTTTCGTATGTCCTGCCGTCACGGGAAACGCAGCCGGGGTCTTTCCCGCCGTGGCCCGGATCAATTACCACCGTCCTCAGTCCCACTGAATTGCCATTCTGGGCATTCACCGGCATGGGGATTGCAAGAATGGCCACCGACAGGAGCGAAACAAGATTGCGGACGATGAATGACATGGTTCCGGGTTTTGAAAATCGTTAAATAAGTAGTAATTTTGTAGGTTGATGCAAATTTAGCAAAAATCCGGGAATGTCAAGGAGGATTGTGCAATATATTATGGTGGCGCTGCTGCTGTTTCTGGCTG
>CAJOCS010000037.1:14472-27378 GCA_905233655.1 uncultured Bacteroidales bacterium
TCCGTCGCCGCAGCCGCCACGGCATCGGCCCAGGCCGCCTCTTCCGCCCCGGCAGACAGTTCCCTGAGCGCCCCCACCGCCGTTTTCTCCCCCCAGGATTCGCTCCGAAGGGCCGATTCCCTCGTCCAGGCCCGCAGGGATTCCCTCGCTCTGCTGAGCAAGAGCTCCCTTGAGCGTCCGGCCTTCTCCGAAGCGAAGGACTCAATCATCACCGACTTCTCCGGCGGACGGCACATGATTTACTACTACGGCGGCGCATCCGTCACCTACGGCGACATGAAGCTCACCGCAGACTACATCGAGTACGACATGGACGCCAATACGGTGTTTGCCCGCGGCGTACAGGACCCTGTAACCGGCGAATGGACCGGCCAGCCGGAAATGACCCAGGGAGGCTCCACCTACAAGATGGAAGAACTGCGCTACAATTTCACCAGCCAGAAGGCGCGCATCACCAACATGATTACCCAGGAGGCCGACGGCCTGCTCCAGGGACAGAACATCAAGATGATGCCGGACCGCTCCATCAACATGCGCAACGGCATGTACACCGTCTGCGACCTCGAGCATCCCCACTACTACCTGAACCTCACCATGGCGAAGGTCATCACGCGGCCCACCCAGAAAACCGTATTCGGCCCCGCCTGGCCCGTGATTGCCGACGTCCCCGCCTTCCCCATCGTCCTCCCCTTCGGCTTCGTGCCTAAAAAACCGTCGAGGGCCACCGGCCTGCTGATGCCCACCTTCGGCGAAGAACAGGCCCGAGGCTTCTTTATCCGCGACGCCGGAATGTACTTCGTGTTCGGCGACTATTTCGACCTCTCGCTCACCGGAGACTACTACACGCTGGGCTCCTGGGCCGTGGACGTAAACTCCAGATACAAGGTCAATTACAAGTTCAACGGCAGCTTCTCCCTCACCTTCTCCAACGACCAGGCGGGCGAGAAGGGCAGCACCGACTTCGTCCAGAGCCGCAACTTCGGCCTGCGCTGGTCGCACACGCAGGACGCGAAGGCCCATCCCGGAACCAGCTTCAGCGCTTCCGTGAACTTCTCCTCCCCTTCCAACAGCAAGTACAACGCAAGGAGCGTGAGCGACGCCCAGCAGAACCAGGTGTCGTCCTCAATCTCCTATTCGCATAACTGGAACGGCAAGTTCAACCTTTCCGTGAACGCCCTGCACAACCAGAACTCAAGGGACTCCAGCTATTCCTTCACCCTGCCCAACATCACCTTCTCGGTTACCCGTTTCTACCCCTTCAAACAGAAACAGAGAGTGGGAAAGGAAAAGCCGTGGGAGAAGATTTCATTCGGCTATTCCACCTCGCTGCAGAACCGCATCAACTTCAAGATGAGGGATATGCAGGACTTCGTTCTGAACCCGGACGGCACACATCTCACCGACGTCGACGCTAACGGCAACACGTTCCGTGTAAAGGACTTCGGCGATTCGCTCGGCATCAAAGCCATGGAGAGGCTCACCAACGGCATGACCCATACCTTCCAGATTGGCCTTCCGAATTTCACCCTTCTCAAGTACATCAACGTCACGCCAAGCATCAACTACGGCATGAACTGGATGTTCTCCAGCGGCCGTCAGTACCTTGAATACCTGTACGACAGCAACGGGAACCCGGTGATGGTGAACGACCAGGACGGCAACCTCGTATGGGCCCAGAAGGTGGTTTCGGACCCCGGAAAGGCCCTGAACGATTTCGGAGCCACCCACACCTACTCCGGGAGCATGTCCATGTCCACTCGAATATACGGCATGTTCAACTTCGGCAAGCACAGGCGCGTACAGGCAATAAGGCATGTAATAACTCCTTCGATGTCGCTCAGCTTCAGCCCTGAAAAAGGCACCGCATTCAACGGCTGGCGCACTCTGGAGCCTTATTACGACAGTCGCGGAACCTACCACCAGGAAACCTGGTACAACATCTACAGCATCAGCGGCCACCACAATACCGCCTCCCCTCCCGGACGCGGCAGGACCGGCTCCGTATCGCTCACGCTCGGCAACAACTTCGAGGCGAAGGTGAGGGACCTGCGCGACACCACCGGCACCGGTTCCAAGAAGGTGAAACTCCTGGACCAGCTCAACTTCAACACCTCCTACAACTTCCTTGCAGACTCGCTGAAGATGCAGAACATCGGTGTTACCGCTTCCACCAATCTCTTCAACAAGATTAACATAAGCGGTAACATGAACTTCGACCCCTACGCCATCAACGACCGAGGCCAGAAGATCAACAAGTACAACATCGTTCAGACCGGCGTCCCCGCCCGCCTTACTAATGCATCGGCCTCCGTATCCTTCTCCCTCAATGGGCAGGGTCACATAAACGGAAACGACGGCACACGCGACGCAGGCGGCAGCGGAGGCGGTTCAGGTTCAACCAATTCCTACCAGAGGATATACTATCACCCCATCACCGGCGAGTATATTCCCGGAGGTTATGTCTACTACATGAACCCCACCGCGCCCTGGAGCGTAAACTTCAGCTATTCATTCAATTACTCCAAGAGTTACTCCTACCAGAGCGCTACCGAGACCCTTGTGGAGAACAAGCGTTTCACCCAGACGCTGAACATGTCCGGCAACATAAAGCTCACTCCGCGAATGAGCATCCAGGCCACCTCCGGCTTCGATATTATGGCCATGAAGATGACCACCACCCAGATTAGCGCCACCTACGACCTTCACTGCTTCAACATTGCCGTGTCCTGGGTGCCGATGGGCCAGTGGAAGTCCTACAGCTTCCGTATCGCCGCAAATGCCGCAGCCCTGGCCGACCTTCTCCGCTACAAGAAGAGCGATTCCTACATGGACAACATTCTGCGATAGATTTTTCCCGTCGCAGTGTTTGCCGTTTGAATTCTTTTTCATATCTTTGCGGTGGAATTCCGGTCGGAGTTCCTTCTTTACTTGAATTATTATTCAGAATATGCCCCATAGCTTACTTGAACTCAATGCAATGAGTGAAGAACAGCTTAGGTCCATTGCAGAGAGCCTTGGAATAAAAGGCGCCGGCAGGATGGATCGAGCCACCCTCGGTTTTTCCATACTGGACACAGAAGCTGTAATAGAATCGCAGAAGCCCGCAGAGGCTCCCAAAGCCAAAAAACGCGGCCGTCCGAAAAAAGAGAAAACGGCCGATGCCTCCCCCGCCCCTGAAAAACCGGCTGCCGAAAAGCCGGCCGAAAAACCTGCGGACAAACCCGCAGACACCCCTGCCGATGCGCCCAAAAAGCGCGGCCGCAAGCCCAAGGTAAAGGAAGAGGCCGCAGCCCCCGAGAGACCCGTGGAGAAACCGGCTGAAAAGCCCGCAGAGAAGCCCGCCGAGCCCATTCCCGTCCCTCAGCAGAAGAAGGGCCGCAAGGGCCGTAAAAACGCTGCGGAAAGCCAGCAGCAGGCCGCAGACGGCAAACAGTTCATGCACGACCTCTTCGAAGACCTGAAAGAAGATTCCCCGGCAGAGCCCGTGAAAGAGCAGCCCAGGGAGCAGCATAAACAACAGCAGCAGCCCAAGCCTCAGCAGCAGCCCCAGCAACAACAGCAGCAACAGCAGCAACAGCAGCAGCGTCCCAGATACGAATTCGAAGGCTCGGTTGAAGCCACCGGCGTTCTGGAGATTATGCCCGACGGATATGGCTTCCTCCGCAGTTCCGACTACAACTATCTGAACTCCCCTGACGACATCTACGTTTCCCAGCAGCAGATAAAGCAGAACGCGCTCAAGATGGGCGACACCGTTACCGGAGAAATCAAACCCCCGCGCGAGGGAGACAAGTATTTCCCCCTTGTGCGCATCAAATACATCAACGGCCGTACTCCTGAATTCGTACGCGACAGGGTTCCGTTCGACTTCCTCACCCCTCTGTTCCCCACCGAGAAATTCAATCTCCTTGGTCACGGGCACGAAAAAGACCCTTCCTGCCGTATTGTGGACATGTTCACCCCCATCGGTAAAGGACAGCGCGGCCTCATCGTCGCACAGCCCAAGACCGGTAAGACCATGCTCCTGAAGGCAATCGCCAACGCCATTGCCGACAATCATCCGGAAGTATACGAGATTGTGCTACTCATCGACGAGCGTCCTGAAGAGGTCACGGACATGCAGCGCAGCGTAAAGGCCGAGGTGGTGGCATCCACCTTCGACGAACCCGCCGAGCACCACGTCAAAGTGGCCAATATGGTTCTGGACAAGGCACGCCGCCTGGTTGAATGCGGCCACGACGTGGTTATCCTCCTGGACTCCATTACCCGTCTTGCACGTGCCTACAACACCGTTCAGCCGGCCTCCGGAAAGGTTCTCACCGGCGGTGTCGACGCCAATGCCCTCCAGAAGCCCAAGCGTTTCTTCGGTGCTGCACGTAATATAGAGAACGGAGGTTCGCTCACCATCCTTGCTACCGCTCTCACGGAAACCGGCTCCAAGATGGACGACGTAATCTTCGAAGAGTTCAAGGGAACCGGCAACATGGAGCTCCAGCTGGACCGCAACCTCTCCAACAAGCGCATATTCCCTGCCGTGAACCCCTCATCCTGTCCTCTACCCGCAGGGACGACCTTCTCTACGATCCGTATACCAACAACCGCATTTGGATCCTCCGCAAGCTCCTTTCGGATATGAATCCCGTGGAAGCCATGACCTGGATGCAGCAGCATATGGACGACCACAAGACCAACAAGGACCTCATCGACAACATGTCCAAGTTCTCAAGGTTCGACTGATGAACAATCTTTACACGGATACCATAGTTGCTCCGGCCACCACTCCAGGGACCGGAGCAATTTCCATTGTGAGAACAAGTGGTCCGGATTGCTTTAAGATAGTTGATGCAGTGGTTAAAATAAACAGCACAAGCATCTCAAAAGCAAGCGGATACACAATTCACTATGGGGATGTATATCTCCCGGACGGGAAGCTTCTCGATGAAGTACTGGTATCGGTGTACCGTGCTCCCCACAGCTATACCGGCGAAGACAGCGTGGAGATTTCAACCCACGCGTCATCATATATTGTAAACGAACTTGTACATCTTCTTACAGAAGCCGGGGCACGTTTTGCCGAGCCAGGCGAATTCACCCGGAGAGCCTTCCTGAATGGCAAGATGGACCTTGCTCAGGCAGAAGCTGTTGCCGACGTTATCTCATCCACAACATCAGCTTCACACAGAGTGGCGATGAACCAGTTGAAAGGCAGTTTCTCAAAGGAATTGGAAGAACTTCGGGAGCAACTGCTGGAGATGGCATCGCTTCTGGAGCTCGAACTGGACTTCAGCGAGGAAGACGTGGAGTTCGCCCCGAGGGAAAAGCTGCTGGAATTAACGGAAAAGACAGTATCACATACAGAAAAGCTGAGCTCGTCATTCCGCCAGGGAAACATGATAAAGAACGGTGTTCCGGTTGCTATCATAGGCGCTGCAAACGCCGGAAAGAGCACGCTTTTGAATGCCCTACTCGGCGAAGACCGTGCAATAGTTTCGGACATTCCAGGCACTACGCGTGACACCATTGAAGAAACCCTCAACATCGGAGGAATCCTTTTCCGCTTCATAGATACGGCAGGCATCAGGGCATCTGAAGACAGTATAGAAAAACTCGGAATCGAACGCACTTTCCGCAAGATTTCAGAAGCCGAAACAGTCCTGGCTCTTGTAGACATCTCGGAGAATGAATTCGACCTTTTAAAAAATATCCAGAGCATATTCGAGCATGTCGGCCAGAGCAATCAGAAGCTGTTCATTCTGCTGAATAAGACCGATAAAATAGGCCCTTTGGAGTATAACAAAAATGTTACCATTATTAACAGTTTTGTTTCTTCATCTAATAATAAGGCAGATATTATAGAGTTATCAGCAAAGACCGGAGAAGGGCTGGATAAGCTCAAGGAGGCGCTTTACAAGTCCGAAAACGGGCTCATCGCAAACGCAGATTCTACCTTTGTCACAAACATCCGTCATTACGAGGCCCTTGTACAAGCCACTTCGGCGCTCCGTCAGGTACACGCTTCCCTGCTCTCAGGCACTCCGACATATCTGGTCGCGGAAGACCTTAGGAACGCCCTGTTGAGTATCAACCTCATTCTCGGCAAAGACCTCAACCTCGACGCCGAAACCATCCTTCATAGGATTTTTCAATCCCACTGCATCGGGAAATAACCGAACAAAACGGGGAGTATCCAGTAACAAATGATTTCCATTTACTTGCGATATTATACAACAATTGTATAAAACCGCGAGTGAATAGAATTGTTTCTTTTGCTAACTTTGTGATTGTTCGAGTGAATGATAATAAGGTCGTGGTCAGCTTGATAAACCGGAAGAACTAAATCTTTTCTCGACAAATAGAAGACCTCAAACCGTGAAACTCAAGAAAAAGAATAAATGATATGATACGCAACGAATCTTACGAACTTTACAATGGACTCGCCATTCCCAGGATTGGTCTTGGCACCTGGCTCATTCCCGACAATGAAGTAGCCGCCGCAGTTAAAAGCGCGATTGAACTGGGATATCGGCACATCGACACGGCACAGGCCTATGGCAACGAGCGCGGTGTGGGAGAAGGCATCCGCAGCTGCGGCGTGCCCAGAGAGCAAATATTCATTACCACCAAGGTAGCGGCCGAGAACAAAACCTACCGGAGTGCCGCCGATTCAATCGATGAATCCCTAAAGAAACTGGACTGCGGCGCGGCCGATCTTATTATCATCCACTGCCCTCAACCATGGGCTGAATTCCGGGGCCCAAAGCGTTACTTCAAAGAGAACAAAGAAGTCTGGAGGGCACTGGAGGACGCCTATCTTGCCGGCAAAGTCAAATCTATCGGCGTATCCAACTTCCTCATTGACGACCTTGTGAACATACTGGAAGACTGCAGGATAAAGCCCATGGTAAACCAGATTCTGCTGCATATCGGCGAAACGCCTTCATCATTGGTGGCGTTCTGCAAGCAGAATGGCATCCTCGTAGAGGCCTACTCCCCCATCGCCCACGGGGCTGCGCTTAAGGATGAGCGCCTGGCCCGGATGGCTGCCAGATACGGAGCCACAATTCCTCAGCTCTGTATTCAGTACACGCTCCAGCTGGGTACAGTATCCCTTCCAAAATCCTCAAATCCGGACCATATCCGCTCCAATGCACAGTTGAACTTTACCATTTCCAATGAAGATATGGCCGCGTTGGAAAGCATCGGCCAGGATTACGGAGAAGACAGCCGCTGGCCGGTTTTCAGCAGGAAGAAACAGATCTGACATTATCCCAGAACCACGTCCAGCACCATCATCAGCGCAAAACCAAGCGCGAAACCGACTGTGCCCAGGTTGGAGTGATTCCCTTGAGAATAATCCGGAACCAGTTCCTCAACCACAACGTAGAGCATTGCGCCGGCGGCGAAGGCCAGCATATATGGCATAATGCCGATGATTGAGGTGGCCAGCAGCAGGACCAAAGCCCCGCCAATGGGTTCTACTATTCCGCTAAGCGCACCTATGCCGAAGGCTCTCCAACGACTGTTTCCCTCGGCCATTAGCGGCATGGAGATAATGGCCCCTTCCGGGACGTTCTGAATGGCGATACCGAGCGACAGCGCAAGAGCTCCGGCCATGTTGAAATCGGCCGTCAATGCACCTGCAATTGCCACACCTACCGCCATGCCTTCCGGGAAGTTATGTATGGTCACCGCAAGCGCCAATTTAGCTGTACGCGATAGACGGCTCTGCGGACCTTCCGTACTGCCGGAGGGGTGGATATGCGGGGTTATGTAGTCAATCAGCAGAAGGAAAGCAAAACCCGCCAGAAGGCCGATAACAGGCAGCACCACAGCGGACGCGCCATCCCCCATTTCAATGGCCGGAATTATAAGCGACCATACGGACGCCGCCACCATCACACCGGAAGCGAATCCCAGCAGCAGCTTCTGGAGCACAGAGGGCATATCCCGCTTCATAAAGAACACGAAAGCCGAGCCCAGGGCTGTCCCCAGGAACGGAATCATCAATGCAGTGAATACCGGGCTCATTTCTTGCCTTTGAAAGTGTAGCCGGCCTTTTCAACAGCGGCGCGTAGTGCCTCCTCAGCCGCGGGGCCTTTGATGGTCAGAGTTTTTCGGGAAGCGCTGGCTTTGGCCGATTCCACTCCGGGAATATCTTCCACGGCACGGCAAACCGCCGCCTCGCAGTGGCTGCAGTGCATGCCTTCCACAGTATAGACAGCAGTATCGGGCTCAGCGGCCTTATGGGTGAACCGTTCGAACAGTTTCATGGTAAGGGCGAATAAAATGAGTAGAGTCAACACAATGGCACAGACGAGCTTGAACGTACCGGGCATCACCGTCTCCGCTGCACAACAAGGGTCTACGGCGGCCATCGGCTTTACATTTATACCGATTGCGTTCACCCCCAGTCCGAATAGAATGGCGAAGCAGACGATGACAAGCAGATAAATCCAGGTAAAAAGCCTTCCCATGGCCTTTCTGACCACCAGGATGGATGCCAGATTGACGGCCGGTCCGGCCATGAGCATCACAAGTGCAGCTCCGGGAGACAGGCCCTTCATAATCAGCGCGGCCGCAACGGGGATGCTGCCGGTGGAGCAGATATACATCGGCACAGCCACAATCAGGATGACCAACATCTGAAGCAGAGGCTCTTTGCCGAAGTGCAGGAAGAACTCGTCCGGGATGGCCACCTGGATGAGCGCCGCCACGAGAAGGCCTATAACGAGACGGCCGCCGATATCCTGAATCATCTTGAAATAAGCGTACCTCAGCACACGAGAGAGCTTATTCCCGCTCTCTACGTCGCAGGAGGAACCCGATGTGATGGCTGCGTCATCTTCAGGAACAAGGCGGTTCACCAGCAATCCTCCGCATACGCCCGTGACAAGCGCCGCCACAGGCCGGATAATGGCAAAGCCGAGGCCCATCAGCGAGAATGTGGCCAGAATGGAATCTATGCCGGTTTGAGGCGTAGCAATCAGGAAGGACGCCACGGCCCCTTTGGAAGCCTTTTCGTTGCGGAGGCCGATGGCCGTTGGAATAACCCCGCATGAACACAGAGGCAGCGGAACGCCCAGAAGGGCCGCCCATAGAACCGCAAACTTATTATCCTTCGACAGATACTTCCTATAGAATCCCTGCGGCACGAAAACGTGCAGAATACCTGCAATGAGAAAGCCCAGCAGCAGATACGGAGCCATCTCGCATACAACGTGCAAAAGAGACAGAAGGAACGATTCCATTACTCGACCGACTTCAGTTCCAGCAGATTGTTCAAAAGGGCGTAAACCGTGAGGCCGGCGACGGTTTTGATTCCGGTTTTCTGAGTAATGTTCTTGCGGTGAGTGATTACGGTATGGATGGAGATGTTCAGTTCGTCGGCAATCTCCTTGTTGAGCATGCCTTTCGCAACGCAGACCAGAATCTCCTTTTCCCTGGAAGTGAGGGTGTTGTCGTCCGGCTTGTCGCCCCTCCGCCCTTCAAGGGCCGTTTCCTCGAGAAGGATGTGCTTCCGGATATCGTCCTGAAGCGAAGTTATGGCCGAGAGTACCTTGTAGGCCTCATGCTGGTCGGCATCCGAGGGGAGATGGTTCATTACCAGGTTCTTCAAGTCCTCCAGGGTCTCCTCCACGCCGGAATGGTCCTCCTCCGAAATGCCCGGAGCCATACTGCCGACATTCGGGAACACGTACTCCTCCTCATAGTCGAAGTGCTTGCGCAGCTCCTCCTTGAAGTCGGTGAAGAACTTCCAGATAACCCGCTGGGTGTCGTCGCCGCAAGTAACGATCATGCGGCCGAGACTCGCCGCCAGGTCCTTCATCGCAACATCCATGTAATGGTTGTGGGAAAGGCTCAGGTACTTGACTATTGCCGACATGTCCGCCGTCTGAAGCTCTTCCGCCGAAGGCCTGTAAGAGTCCTGGGAATATACCCTGCAAATCAGAAGGAAGGTTTCCGGGTCGGTTCCGGCGGCGTTGCAAACATCGGCAACGGTGGAATCGCCGTAACCGAAGGTGAAACCCATGCGAGTAAACACACCGAGAAGCGACGGATTCTTCTCCAGAAGATCCGCCATTTTCATAGAAGTACTCATCTCACTCGTCATAGCGCTGCAAATATACCGAATAATCGGCATGAATACAATCCCCATTTATAGGGATTTTTTACCTGAACGCAGTGTGCCCAGGCCCCGGGGCTCGCTCATTTTTTCGCAATAAATTGGGATTGATTAGCGCCTCGGACAGGGGTAACTTTGCAGTGTAAAAAATAACGGATAAATGAAAAGATTCTGCTTTTGCACACTGTTATTATTCATTTCCGCCTCAATTCAGGCACAGCAACTTACGATTGGCGGATATGGAGAGGCCGCATACACCAGGAACTTCTTCAGCGACAACGTCTATCGCTATTCAAGGCCGGCGGAATACGCATCCGATCCCTCACACGGGCGTTTCGACATACCCCATGCAGTAGTTTATATCGGCTATGACTTCGGCAAAGGCTGGAGCATGCAGACCGAAATAGAATTTGAACATACCGGAAGCGGCAGCGCCGTGGAAAAGGAATTCACGGAAGCCGGAGAATGGGAGACAGAAATCGAAAAGGGCGGAGAGGTGGAACTGGAGCAGTTCTGGATTCAGAAAACTTTCTGTTCGGAATTCAACATCCGGGCCGGTCACCTGGTAGTTCCCGTGGGCGGCCTTAACAATGCCCACGAGCCTCTGAACTATTTTACCGTCTACAGGCCGGAGGGAGAATTTACCATTCTCCCGTCCACATGGCACGACACGGGAATAAGCCTCTGGGGAAAAACCGAAAACTGGCGTTACGAACTGCTGATGACGGCCGGCCTTGACGGCTTCATGTTCGACAGGGACCATTTCATCCACTATGGCGCGAAGTCGCCGTACGAGTACCGCGTCGCAAACCAGCCGGGCTATGCCGCCCGGGTGGACAACTACAGCGTCAATGGGCTCAGAATCGGCCTGAGTGGCTTCTACGGCCGTGCAATGCACAATTCCTACCCCAACGACCTCCACAACACCCGTTATGCCGGCGTCAAAGGCCGCACCTTCATCGGGGCCCTGGACTTTGCATATAAGGGAGAACGGCTGATAGTCCGCGGAAATGCCGATTATGGCTACGTGGGGAATGCCGCCACAATCTCCACCATAAAGCGCAACCTCTCGTCCAACAACGCCCCTTACAGAAAAACCCCCGTCGGGCAGCAGGCCCTGGCGGCCGGAATTGAGGCCGGATACGACATACTCCCCTGGTTCGGCATCCGGGACAGCCGCTGTTTTCTCTTCACAAGATATGAGTACTACGACAGCTACATCCCCTCCACGGACCAGCAGGACTATCCCTATACCGACAGGCATCGGATTGCGGCGGGCTTCAACTGGTTCCCCATTCCCGAAATTGCAATCAAGGGAGAATACTCCTGCAGGTTCCTGAAAGCGCCCTACAATAACGAGCCCTCAATCAGCCTCGGAGTAACATACATGGCATTTTTCAGACGATAATCAATCATAATACAATAAACAATGAAGTACGTAATGAAAACACTGGCAATTGTGGCACTTGGTGCCGCTCTTGCCTCCTGCGAGAAAGACAATCCTTCTGAAGCCGGACTCACCGGCAATCAGAAGAAAATGGCCAAAGTAGTCGAGAATTATGTCCCCAACGTCGTGTACAGCACATACAAGGCCCTGGCCGACGAAAGCGAGATTCTCTACACCGCCCTCTCCGCCGCTTCGGAAAAGGGCGTCAAATCCCTGACGCAAAACGACATCGATGCAATCTGCACCACCTTCCTCAACGCCCGCAAATACTGGGAGCAGTCGGAGGCCTTCCTCTACGGTCCGGCCACAACTTTCGGTATCGACCCTCACATCGACACCTGGCCGCTGGATGTAGAGGCGCTTGCAACCGCTCTTAGCAACGCCGACCAGATGGCAATGCTAAGGGGTGAGGACGGAATCGCATACGCAGGTGCGAAGCTCGGCCAGGAGCTGCTTGGCTTCCACGGCATCGAGTTCATCCTCTTCCGTAACGGCAAAAACCGCAGCCTGGCAGCCCTCCAGGCCAAAGAGAGCGATGAAGCTTTTGCCAAATACAATGTAACCGGCGAGCAGGAACTCATCTATGCCACGGCCGTGGCCGGCGACCTAAGGGACAACTGCTACCGCCTTTACGCCTCCTGGAATCCCGATGCCGCAAAGAAATATACCGACCGCATGGAAGAGATTGAGGCCGAGACGGAAATCAACGGAAAGCTTTACGGCGAGAACATGCTCGGAGCGGCCAGGCTGGGCAGCTCATTCGAGACCTGGGAAGAGGTTATTTCGACTATCCTCATCGGCGGATGCTCGAACATCTGCGCTGAGGTTGCCGACGTCAAGATGGGCAACGCCCATTCCGGCGAAGACATCAACTACATCGAGTCGCCCTACAGCGAAAAGTCCTTCCAGGATTTCATAGACAACATCCTGTCCATCCAGTACTCCCTGTATGGAAGCCTCGACGCCGAGACTCCTTCCTCGAATTCCATCCTGGCGCTGCTGAAAGACCTTGGTTACAAGGATGCCTCGACCATTCAGACCAGGATTGAGGAAGCCATCGAGGCTCTGAAAGAGTGCCAAAGCAAGGGCGCATTCGTAAAGATTTATGCCGACAGTTCCGTTCAGACCGCCATGGATGCGGTTTCCGCACTTGACGAAGAGCTGAACAAGGCGGCCGAATGGATTGTTAAACAGTAATTGCCATGAGAAAAGAATATCTCCTGTTATTTGCACTGGCCGTCCTCATCTCCTGTGAGCACAACTCCGGGCCGACACCCACCGTCAGGGACTCCGACGCCAAATACGTGGGCCAGGCGGTAGGCAACTTCACCGCGGC
>CAJOCS010000037.1:27421-30569 GCA_905233655.1 uncultured Bacteroidales bacterium
TCCTACGAAGACCCCACTCCCGCCGTACGGCAAATGGGCCTTATGACGCAGTTCAACCGCGGAGAAGCCTTCTTTGAACGCAATGTCACGGTGAATCAGCCGCCCTTCAGGGGACGCGGCCCTGCAGCGGTGCGCAAATCCTGCCTCGACTGCCATCCCGGTTACGGACACGGCCAGTGGCAGAGCAGCTACAATGCAAACGGTTCCAACGCCTTCGGCAATGGTTACCTGCTGGTAATCTACCATCAGAATGCCGACAATCCCAACGACGGTCCCTATGTCGCCGAAGTTACCGGCATGCCCCAGACCATGGCCGAAGCCCCGTTCCTTCCCCCTATTGACGAAGAGCAGATCTCCATCAGCTGGATTCCCGTCGGCTCAATGGAAAGCGGGCTTCCCATGACTTTCCCCGACGGAGAAGAATACTCTCTCATCTATCCGGAGCTCACCATTCCTGAAAGCGCCTTCAATACATCTCCCACCCCGTATGAGACCGCCAAGGCTCAGGGCAACCAGCTGGGATTCCGTCTGGAAAGCACCATCGGCATACCCGGAACGGGCCTTATCGACGCCATCCCCCAGGACGCCATCAAAGAGCAGTATGCGCTTGAAGCCCAGTTCGTTGAGCTCAATCCCTCATTCTGGGACAAAGATGCCGCAGACTTCGCCGCAAGCGCCTTTTATCACAACTGGCAGGCCGGAGTCAACGGCGCCGGATACGATGCCGACGGCAATTATTACGAGCGTGACGCTTACATGGGCGGAAAGCTTCTCAAGAAGTTCACCTATGCGATGACGCGCGGCACCCTTCAGGACGGAGCCGGTGCCAATGCCATATGGAACATCACCAACGTGAGCCGTCCCGACCGCCCCTTCCTCTATACCACAGTGGCCTGGGCCACGGCGATGTCGCAGAACAAGGACGTCATTGCCGCAATAAGGGCGCAGGGCGAAGATTCCCCCTACTATGTCGACGTCAACAATGACGGCAATGTCACCGATGCCGAAATCGCCGAGGCCGTACTCGCCCTTCTGAGTCCCAAGACCAACCAGTTCGACAATCCCTACCATAACTTCGAGCCGGAAATGACGGCCGACGAGTATTACGATTTCATGGTCTGGCACCGCGGCCTTGCAATTCCCCGCGCCCGTAACCTGAACGACCCCGAAGTGCAGAGAGGAAAGCAGGTTTTCAACGAAATTGGCTGCGCCAGCTGCCACAGGCCTTCCTGGACAACCGGCGACGACAACTACTGGACTCCTGCAATGACAGGGAAGAAGCCGCTTCCGCGCTATGCCCATCAGACCATATGGCCGTATTCCGATTTCATCCAGCACCGTCTGTGGATGATTAACGACATTCACGGGACCTGGTGCCGCACCACTCCGCTCTGGGGACGCGGCCTTTCCACGCTCAATACCGGACGCGGCGACAGGCTTCACGACTGCAGGGCGCGCAACGTAGTTGAAGCCATTATGTGGCACGCCTATTGCAGGAAAAGTGACGCGTACAACAGCGCCGAAAAGTTCTATAATCTGAGCAAGGAAGACCGTGACGCTGTTGTGAGATTCATCGATTCAATTTGATGCAGAAGAAAGAGCGTATCCTACGTATTCTCGGATTCGGGAGCATGGCAGTCATCATCCTGGCGATGATGGCTGCCACTGTTCTGGAAAAAGTGAGCGACTCCCCCACTGCATTCAGTCTCATCTATCACAACCCGGTGGTTTTTATCCTCTGGGCCACCGCTGCAATTGCCGGAATCTGCCTTCTCGTTTCCAGGGGAACTGCGGGACGCTTCTGGACGCTTCTTATGCATCTGTCCTTTGTGCTGATTCTTGCAGGCGCCCTGGTTACGCATCTCTTCGGTGAAGAGGGACGGGTCCGCCTCCCCCGTGGGGAAAGCGTTTCCACATGGATGCTGGCCGACGGCAGCTCGCGGGAACTCCCCTGTCCCATAACCCTGGAAGAATTTGAAACACAATACTATCCGGGTTCCACGGCACCCTCCGACTACAGAAGCCGGATACTCGCCGGAGACAGGCACTTCGAAATCTCGATGAACCATATAGCCCGTATCGGAGGATACCGTTTCTTCCAGTACGGATTCGACGGCGAGTGTTCCATCCTGAGCATAAACCACGACCCCTGGGGAATCGGCATCACATATACCGGATACCTTCTCCTGCTTATCTCACTAATCGGCTTTTTCTTCCAGCGCGACACCGTTTTCCGGAGAACTCTGAAAAAGCTGGCTCAGAAAGGCGCATTCCTGTCCGTACTGATGCTGCCCCTGCTTTTCTCCCCGGACGCCTCGGCCCAGACGCATCCAAAGGCGCTGCCAAAAGATGTGGCCGCCAGTTTCGGGGAACTGTACGTCTATTACAACGACCGTATCTGCCCCTTTGAAACCATGGCGCGGGACTACACCCTCAAAGCCTACGGCAAGGCACACTGGGAAGAGTACGACGCGTGTCAGGTGGTTACAGGCTGGCTCTTTTATTACGACTGGTGGCAGAATGTTCCCTTCAAGCTGAAAGAATCCGAGCGGGGAACGGCGAGGGAGGCAGAGAAAGAATATCTCCGGGGAAGTGTCGCCTCGGGCGATGCCTGGAGACTCTATCCGCTTGCCGATTCCTCCGGCACCGTCCGCTGGTACCATTCTAATGAAATGCTGCCCCAGGATGTTATTGACGACTACGAGCGCTGGGTATTCATACGTAAGGTGATGGATGTGGTGGAAGAGTCGGTCCGGGAGGAAGACTGGGATGAGGTCCGGCGGATAGTCGGAAAGATACGTGATTACCAGGTGAAAGTCGCTGCCCCGTACCTGCCGTCTCCGGCAAAAGTGCGGGCCGAGAAAATCTACAACCGCATTTCACGCCCCACAGTCCCATTCATGGCTTCAATCACCCTGGGGCTGCTGCTTTTCATTCTGATGGGAATAAGCCTTGGCGGCGGCAGGAGTCTTCCCCGCTCCGTCGTAAGGGTTTCAGCGGCACTTGGAGCCCTTCTGCTGCTGTATCTCACACTTGTCCTGGGGCTTCGCTGGTACGTTTCCGGCCATGCTCCCTTTGCCGGCAGCTACTGTGTAATGATGCTGATGGCGTGGATATCGGCCCTCACGATGTGTCTTCTTTGGAAACG
>CAJOCS010000037.1:30621-36862 GCA_905233655.1 uncultured Bacteroidales bacterium
CATGCTGATGGCCTCGATGGCCGGCGCGAATCCGCAGATAACCCAGCTCATGCCGGTGCTCCAGTCTCCCCTTCTGTCAGTCCACGTTCTCACCATGATGCTCTCCTACACCGTGCTCGGCCTTGTGGCTCTGAACGGAATTCTGGGCCTGACGGTGCCGGAGGACGCATCGGCAAGGCTTCGCGACATCAGCCTTCTGCTTCTGTATCCGGCGGTATTCCTGCTTGTATGCGGAACGTTCCTCGGGGCCGTATGGGCCAATATTTCCTGGGGCAATTACTGGAGCTGGGATCCGAAGGAGACCTGGGCGCTGGTGACCTTCCTGGTGTATTCCTTCGCTCTTCACGGAAGCGAGCTGAAAGCGTTCCGGAGGCCGCGCTTCTTCCACCTTTTCTGCATCGTAGCATTCCTCTGCGTCCTCATTACTTATTTCGGCGTCAATCTCGTCCTCGGCGGCATGCACGCCTATGCCTGAGCATTTTTGCCGCAGAATCACTTGAAAAGTCGCCAAAAATGTGCATCTTTGTTCTCCGACAAGGAATGAGACCATGCTGAAAAATATAAGCCGCATAATACTCCCCGCTCTCCTGTCCGTCCTGGCGCTCGGCTGCAACAAGGACCCGGACTGGATGCATCCTTCGAGCAGGCCGGGAAACAATCCGGAAACGCCTGTGCCAGAGCCCGAAAAGCCGGCGCCCGGAGTGTACGTCCTTCCCCTTATCGAGACCACCGACATGCACGGCCATCTCGTGGACACGGACAACAACGGCAAGGTCCACTATCACCTCGCCTATATCGCCGACAAGGCCGACGACATCCGCGGGCACGGCGAAGAGCGCAAAATGGACCGGCTTCTCCTTCTTGACGGCGGAGACCTCTACCAGGGTGCCAGCATCTCAAATCTCCTTTCGGGATGGCCCATGTTCGCTTCTCTGGACATGATGGGCTACGACGCCGTAGCGCTCGGCAACCATGAATTCGACTGGGGCATCGAAAATACCGTCGATTCCGATTCCACCCTCCCCGACTATGAATGGAACGGCAGTCGCATCGTTAACGATATCCCCGTGCTGTGCGCCAACCTTTACAAGGATGGAAGCAGGGTCTCTTTCACCAGCGACTACACCATAGTCGAAAAGACGGCCGTTGGGCCGGACGGAGCCACGATTCCGGTAAAAATCGGCATTGTGGGCTTTGCGGTGAATTATTCCGGAAGCATTATCACCACGCAGTTCAACGGGAGAGGTTTCACCATCGACGAGAATTACTCCATCGCAAATTCCATTGCCTCCAATCTGGAGACTTCCCTCGGCTGCGACGCCACCATTCTCCTTATTCACGGCCAGGCAGAAACGGCGGCCGGGAATCTCGGCTCCGGCAGCCCTTTCGACCTAGTCCTGGGCGGGCATTCCCACAGCACCATGAAAGGCACTACCGCATGGGGCCTTGCCTACCTCCAGGGTGGCCGTTACTGCGAGCACTACGCTACCGCCGAGCTCCGCTTCACCCTCGACAAGGAAGACAAGCTCTCCTTCAGCGGAGTCGCCAACATGAATATCCCGAGCGTAAACAATACCCGCGACCTCCATTCCTCCCCCGGACAGAATGCCGACGACCTCTCGGAAGAGATTCTCTCCGTGTCGGACGCAGCGCTTGAGGCCACGGCCCAGCAGCAGAACGACGTAATCGGATACATCGCCACTGATGCCACCACCTATTACCTTGACGGCAGCGGGCAGCGCGCCACCACCATGGGCAACTGGATGTGCGACATCATACGCCGCATCGGCGGGGCCGACGTCGCATTCGTAAACGCCGGCGGAATTCGTACCACCTTCCCTCTCAATGGCCAGCCAAGACGCGACATCACCGTTGCGAACGTCTACGAGATGTTCCCCTTCAGCAACACCACCTATGTCTACCGTCTCAACTACAAGGAGCTTCTGCAGGTATTCAGATACGCGCTCACCAGCGGTGGAAGCAGCCTTTTCTCCTACATGAGCGGAATAGACTGCATTTTCAGCAACGGCTCTGTCCAGTCCCTTGTCATGAACGGCACCACCATCTACAGCAACGGCACCTGGACCGGCGACTGGGCTTCGCGAGAGGTTCTCCTCTCCGTGAGCGAATATCTCGCCATTACCAGCCGTACCGACTACTATACCAACATTGCCAATCCTCTCGTGGAGTGGAATTCCACCAGCCGACTCATCCAGAACGGGCTTATCGACAACGAGAACGCCGTCCAGGTCCTTCGCGAGGAAGCCGCCGAATCGGGCGGGCTTCTATGGATAGACAACCACCCTCATTTTATCCTCGCCCAATGAATAAGCTACATTCCATAATTCTCCTTTCAGCGCTTCTGCTCCTTTCTGGATGCAAGAATGCCGTCTCGGACAACCAGCCGAAAAACGAGCCTGACCCGGCCGTGAACAACAGCCATATTGTGGTGGCCTACATCGTTTCCTGGTCGAGCGTGATGCCGGACTGTTCTCTAATGTCTCACCTCAACTATGCCTTCGGCCACGTTAACAACAGTTTCAACGGCATCAGAATCGACGAGCCGCAGCGCCTCAGGGCCATCAGCGCCGCCAAGGGCGACGTTAAGCTGTGCCTTTCCGTGGGCGGCTGGGGCAGCGGAGGTTTCAGCGAGATGGCCATGAGCGAGGAAAACCGCCTTGCCTTCGCGGCCGACTGCTCCCGAGTAATCGATGAATACGCCCTGGACGGAATAGACATCGACTGGGAATATCCCACCAGCTCTGCCGCCGAAATCTCCTCCTCCCCCGAGGACACTCGGAACTTCACTCTCCTTATGAAGGATATCCGTGCCGCCATCGGCCCCGACAAGCTTCTCACCCTGGCCTCCGTCAACTCTGCGGAATACATCGACTTCGCTTCCGTTGTCCCCGTCGTCGACTGGGTTAACGTTATGGCATACGACATGGGCAATCCTCCCCGTCACAACGCCGCCCTCTTCAACAGCACCCATTCGTCTTACGTCTTATTCGGCCGACAAAGCTGTCCACGCCCATCTCCGCGCCGGTGTTCCCAAGGACAAGCTTGTGCTGGGAATGCCTTTCTACGGCCACGGTGACGGCAAATCCTACGACGCCTTCCTCGACTACCGCGACCTCACTCCTCCCCTTCCCGGTCACAGTGAGGAATGGGACGACGTCGCCAAGGTCCCCTTCTATGCCGATGCCGACGGCCACCTTGTCCTGAGCTTCGACAATCCCCGTTCCATCGCAGAAAAATGCCGGTACATCATCGACCAGGACCTTCTTGGCGGCATGTACTGGGAATATACCACCGACAACTCCGCCCATGAGCTCGCCCGCACCGTCGCCGGGCTCCTTCTGGAAGAATAATACACTCCATTATGAAAACTATAAAAGAAGTCCTTTATAATTGCCAGGCTGAAAAAACTGCCGTTCTGGCCACCAATTTCTATAATTTCGAGACTCTCACCTGCGTGGCTAAGGCAGCCAAGGAAATGGGGGCTCCCGTGATGCTTCAGCTCACCCGCTCCTCAATCGACTACATGGGCCTTCACACTGCCTACAAAATGGGCCGTCAGGTGATTGAGGATTACGGTCTTCAGGGCTACATCCACCTTGACCACGGTCCCTCCCTGGAACTCGTCCAGAAGTGCCTTGACGAGGGTTTTGATTCCGTTATGATTGACGCTTCCGAGAAGCCGTTCGAGGAGAATATTGAAATTTCCGCCAAGGCCGTTGAAATGGCCAAGCCCTACGGTGCAAACGTCGAGGCCGAGCTGGGTTATGTCGCAAAACTCGGGCAGGAGCAGGGCGGCGGCTTCACCACCCCTGAGCAGGCCGTGGAATTCGTGAACCGCACTGGCGTTGACGCCCTTGCCGTTTCCATCGGCTCGGCCCATGGCTTCTATAAGCTTCCCCCTCACCTGGACATCCCGCGCCTCGCCGCCATCCACGCTGCAACCCCCGTCGCGCTTGTCCTGCACGGCTCTTCCGGCATTCCTCACGACCAGGTGCGCGAAGCCATTGCCAACGGTATTGTGAAAGTGAACCTTGCCACTGAAATCAAGGACAATTTCATGCGCGCCCTCAAGCAGGTCCTCTCCGAGAGCGACGAAATCGACCTCCGGAAAGTATTCCCGAAGGCCATGCTCCCCGTTGTCGAACTGCTCAAGGAAAAATACAGCGTTACCGGCGCCAGAATCAGTTAGCGGCTATACACTCTATCTCCACGAGGGCGCCCTTCGGCAGTGTCTTCACCGCCACCGCGCTTCTTGCCGGGAAAGGCTCCGCAAAGAACTGGGCATACACCTCGTTCATTGCTGCGAAATCGGCCATATCGGCCAGAAATACCGTTGTTTTCACAACGTTCGAAAGACTCAGGCCCACGGCCTCCAGGATGGCTTTTGCATTCAGGATGGACTGGCGGGTCTGCTCTTTTACTCCCCCTTCGGGGAATGCGCCCGTCGCCGGGTCAATGGGAAGCTGTCCTGAAAGAAAAACGAGGCCTGCCCCGCTGTCAACCGCCTGACTGTAAGGGCCTATCGCGGCCGGTGCCTTTTCCGTGCTGATTGGTTTCATAATTCCAGTGTTTTATTCCACCCAAAATTACAACAAACTCCCGGTTTAAACAAATGTTCTTTCGAAGGCGGCAGGAGCGGGAAGCCGCTCCGCGGGCAGTTATAAGGCCGATGCCCACGCTACGGCGGCAACCTTGTACTCCACTCCGGAAAATACGGAGAGTTCTACGGCTGCTCAAACTATCCCCAATGCAAGTATACAAATCCGAAATAATTTGCTTGGCAAATTTGTAAAGTCAAAAGAATGTATTATATTTGTCTCGTAATTCTTGATGTTTAAGGTTAATCCTGTTGCAGAATTATGGAAACTAAGACAAAATGTAAGTTCGTCAGCCGTGACAGGGTGACGGTTGAAACGCCACAAGGTGACCGTTTCACGTTGGGACTCTCCGGAGTAATCCCATTTGAGTTTCAGGAGCAGCACTGTCAAATCATCGCTGCACTATTCGACAAATACTACCAGGGCGACCCCTCCGTCATTATGGGGCCGATACTTCGTGGTATGTACCAATGCCGCTGCTGGGCCAGCATTTTCTGGTATGGCCCGGACCGTGGAGATGAACGCGAGCGTATTGGTGCTCGTATCAAGAGCCTTCGGATGGAGCGCAGGATGGATGCCCAGGATGTCGCACAACTTGCCGACATCGATGCCTCCAACCTTAGCCGTATTGAGAAAGGTAAGTATTCCGCCGGCCTTGACATCCTTTGCCGCATAGCCGCTGCGATGGATTGTTATGTGGACATCGTTCCTAATAATAACCGAATCAATATGGCCGGCCATATCGTGCCGGAAGAGCACAAGAAATGGATGATAACTGCCAAGCGCAGCACTTTCCGCCTGGCTGAGTGTCTGGAGAAATACGGTGAATACCATTGGCAGCAGAGTCGATATAACGTCAATGTCGGCGATACCATCTACGTATATGTCTCTGAAGACAGGGAGATCAAATACAAGATGACCGTTGAAGCCATCAATGTGAGGTACGATCAGTGGATGGTCAAGGAAGAGGAATTCTGGGTCGATAAGGACCGCATCAATCAAGACGAAGGCGACACAAAATACGCCCTTCTTCGCCTTGAATCAGTCTCTAAGTCCGGCAAACTCACCGAAGAAAACCTCGCCAAGCACGGCTTCCTCCGTGCCCCTCAGGGTACTAAAGAACTCGAAGGAGACCTTCTCAAATTCATCGAAAGGAGGTTCTAATTATGGGCGCATTTCTGACCTATGCGCTGGATGAAGGCGGAGCCCTCGTCCACGTCGATGATGTTGCCAAAGGCGCAAAATGTGCCTGTCGCTGCCCTCACTGCGATGCTCCTCTATATGCCAAAAATGCCGGAACTCAGCGTGAACACCATTTCGCACACGCTCACGGGCACGAATGTGAAGGAGCGTACGAATCTTCACTGCACTTATTGGCTAAGGAAATCCTCCAGGAAACGGGCAGAATAATGCTGCCAAGATCCAATGGTGATCACTTTCCTACTGGCTCTGTTCGTATTCGCAATGTTGAGATTGAAAAATGGGATGACCGCTACGGAATCAGACCAGATGCCGAAGGTATTATGGACAATGGCGAACGTCTTCTCATTGAGTTCTATGTCAGTCACAAAGTCGATGGAAAGAAGCGTCAAATCATAGTTGATAACCATCTCAAGTGTATC
>CAJOCS010000038.1 GCA_905233655.1 uncultured Bacteroidales bacterium
TCGTCGCTCTCGATGAGCGCAATCATGCAGGAGAAAGCCCAGCCGGAAGAAGAGGAAAAGGCCGCCGAAACGCCTTCGGCCTTGCCTTCCGACGAGGCGGTGCTCGAGCAGTGGAGCGGGCTCGCCCGGAAGTATTCCCACATGCCCAGGCTTGCAAGTTCGCTGCAGAGCGGCAACGTGAGCGTAAGGGAAGACTCCGGTGTGAAGTTCGTTCGTTTCGAGGTCAAGAACGAGGCCCAGAAAAAATGGGTTGAGGACAAGCTCCTACGCGAAATGGAGGATTATCTCCGCCGTTCCCTGAAATGCGCCCGCATAAATATAGAGGTAGCCGTTCCGGAGGAGACCGGCTCGGAAGAGAGAGTCCCCTATATGCCCGAAGAAAAAGCCAAAGTCCTCATGGACAACGACCCCAGGGTGAAAGAATTCATCTCGGACCTGGGATTGGACACTAAATAATTCGAAGAATGAGACTAAGAGCAGAGAACCTTGTCAAGAAATATGGCGTCCGCACCGTTGTGAAGGGCGTTTCCATGAACGTGGAGCAGGGCGAAATCGTTGGCTTCCTGGGTCCTAACGGAGCGGGAAAGACCACCAGTTTCTATATGATTACCGGCCAGATCGTTCCGAACGGAGGCAATATCTTCCTGGACAACGACGACGGCACCACCACCGAAATCACAAAGCTCCCTATGTACCAGAGGGCCCAGCTCGGAATCGGCTATCTCCCCCAGGAAGCTTCGGTGTTCCGCAAGATGAGCGTGGAAGACAATATCATGTCAGTGATGGAAGTGTCGCTCTCCACCAAGAACATGACAAAGGCGCAGAGGATCGCCCGTATGGAACAGCTGATCGACGAATTCAACCTCTCGAAAGTGCGCAAGTCCCTGGGCATCCAGCTCTCCGGCGGTGAAAGGCGCCGCTGCGAAATCGCCCGCGCCCTGGCGGTCGATCCCAAGTTCATCCTTCTGGACGAGCCCTTCGCCGGAGTTGACCCCATTGCCGTGGAAGACATCCAGTACATCATCGCAAAGCTGAAATACCGCAACATCGGCGTAATCATCACAGACCATAACGTGGGTGAAACCCTCGCCATCACCGACCGCGCATATCTGCTCTACGAAGGTGTAATCCTGCAGGCCGGTTCTCCGGAAGAGCTTGCTGCAGACGAAGATGTGAGGACCAAGTACCTTGGAACAGGCTTCGTTCTCAAGCGTTCCAAGAGCGTTGAAAGGGCCCGCGCCGAAGTTGAAGCAGCAAAAAAAGCAGCCACCGAATAATTCTGGCACGCTGCTTGCATAATACTAAACCGGTTAGTTATTAGTTGGTTTAGTTTATAGTTTCAAGTGCTACCTCCACTGTGTTGTCCACGGGGAGGTAGTATTTGTAAAATGCATTCTCCCCAAGCCTGGAATAACGTGCGATGAGAGCCTTCAGCTGCGGAAGCAGATAGGGCTCTGTTTCTCTCCATTCGGCATCGCCGGCACGGAGCCCGTCGGTACGCAGGGCATAGTCGCGGAATGCGTCCGGAAGATTCACCGAAGCGAAGAAACGGTCCATTTCGGCATAGGAATCAATCGGCAGGAGGCGGTTGCGGTAGCGGTCGAACATCCAGGAAGCGAAGCGCATCTGGGTAGTCTTGCGGTTGCAGTCTATGAAGAACTGGGTGGCGCGGGTGGTATCCACCGGTACGAACACATCCGGGATGATTCCGCCTCCGCCGTAGACAGTGCGGCCTCCGCGGGTATGGTGGACGTCGGTGGTATCGACCTTTATGCTGTCGGCCGAGAACACCTCACCGTCGGCATAGCGGCGGTAGATGTCGTACGCGTAGTCGTATTCGTCCACATACGGTTTCTGGATGCATCGGCCCGAAGGAGTGTAATAGCGAGCCACGGTGATGCGGAGCCCGGAACCGTCATTGAAATAGAAGGGTTCCTGCACCAGGCCCTTGCCGAAGGAACGGCGGCCCACGACGCTTCCCCTGTCGTTGTCCTGAATGGCTCCGGCGACGATTTCGCTGGCCGATGCCGAATTCTCGCTTATTAGCACCGTGATTCCGGTTTCCCTGAGCGCTCCCCTGCCGTCGCAGCGGTACACTTCCTTGCGGCGATGAAGTCCTTCGATGTACACGAGGGTGTCTCCCCGGTTGAGGAACTGGTTGCAGATGAGGAGAGCCTGGTCCATGTATCCGCCGTTATTGTCCCTCAAATCCAGGATCAGGTGGTTCATTCCGTTTGCCTTGAGCTCAAGGGCGGCCGTCTGGAATTCCTCGAAGGTGGTGCGGGAAAACTTCGCGAGGCGCAGGTAACCCACCCCGTCATCCATCATGAAATAAGCGTCCACGCTGTGGGTGGGAATCCTTCCTCGGGTGATTTCGAAAGGAATGATTTCCCGTCCGCGGGCCACGGTAATCGTAACCTTCGTGCCGGAGGGGCCCTTAATATGGCGCACCATACTGTCCTGGGGATAGTTCACGCCGGCTATAACGAGGTCGTCGACCTTCAGGAGACGGTCGCCGGGCTGGAGACCGGCCCTTTCGGAGGGACCGCCTGCAATCACTTCCAGCACGATGGCCGTATCGTTCGGAACGTTGAACTGAATGCCGATTCCGTCGAAATTCCCCGAAAGCTCCTCCTCCGACTCCTCCAGATTCACAGGCGGGAGGTAGATGGAATGGGGGTCAAGGCTGGCAAGAGCCGCAACCACGGCGGCGTCGGTCATTGAATTCACGTCCAGCGTATCCACATAGTTCTGCTCCAGCACCTCCAGAATGAGATTCAGCTTGCGCCAGTTTTTGTACTGGGTGTCAAGCCGGTGACGGTTTTCCCTGTAGCGCACCACCGTGAGCGTAAGGAACACGCCCATCAGCACGCCCAGCAGAATCTGGACTATATGGATTCCTCTCTGATTGTTCATTTAATCTACTTGTTCCACCTCTATTCCGGCACGCTTGAGAAGGTCGATTCCGTCTGTGAGACGGTACTCGTCGGAGTAAACCACACGGGTGATTCCGGCCTGGATTATAAGCTTGGAGCATTCCAGGCACGGCGATGCGGTGACATACAGCGTGGCACCCTGGGAAGAGTTCCCAGACTTTGCCACCTTAGAGATGGCGTTGGCCTCGGCATGGAGGACATAGGGCTTTGTAACACCGTTCTCGTCTTCGCAGATATTCTCGAATCCGGAGGGAGTGCCGTTGTAGCCGTCTGAGATTATCATGCGGTCTTTCACAAGCAGAGCCCCTACCTGACGGCGCTTGCAATAGGAATTCCGGGCCCACACACGGGCCATTTCCAGATAACTGTGGTCGAATTTCATTATGTTCTCTGATAGAGGTAACGCTTGATGCTCTTCTTGGGGGTGCGCTCGAAATCTTCCGGCATAAGCTCGATTTTCTTGATCTGGGCGTAATTGGGAAGCTCTTTATTAATCTCGGGCAGAAGCTCCAGCATGCGTTTTTCGAACGCCTCGCGGGAAATTCCGTCCAGCTCGCCCTGGTGCCAGTCGGGATAGATGAGGGCCGTAAGGGTGCCATTTTCCTCCACCACCAGCGAATCCACCACATAGGTGAAGTTGTTGATTACAGCCTCCAGCTCCTCCGGATAGATGTTCTGGCCGGAAGGTCCGAGCACCATGCACTTCGAGCGGCCCCTGAGGAAGAGGTAACCGTCGCTGTCGATAATGCCCATGTCACCGGTACGGAACCAGCCGTCTTCGGTGAAAGAAGTGGAGGTAGCCTCCTCGTTCTTGTAGTATCCGAGACACACGTTGGGGCCCTTTACCTGGACCTCGCCGGGGATGTTCTGAGGGTCGGTGGAATCGATGCGGATTTCCATATTCATGGCGGCGCGGCCAGCGGAACCCACTTTTACCTTGTCCCAGTGTGCGTAGCCGATGATGGGGGCGCATTCGGTCATGCCATAGCCCACGGTGTAGTGGAAACCTATCTTGTTCAGGAATTTCTCCACCTCGGGATTGAAGGCGGCGCCTCCCAGGATAACCTCTTCGAACTGGCCTCCGAAAGCACTGGTGAGTTCGGTGCAGAAGCGCTTTTCAATCATCTTGTCAACCACCGGGATGCGCATATAGATGCGGTTGCGGTCGATGAGGGGTTTGAGCTTTGTCTTGTAGACTTTCTCAATCACGAGAGGCACCGCGATTATGATGTCGGGATGAATCTCGCTGAATGCCTTCATAATAATCTTGGGGCTGGGAACGCGGCTCAGGAAATGAACGTGCATGCCGATGGTCATCTCGAAGAGGAACTCGAACATCATTCCGTACATGTGGGCCGTAGGGAGCATGGACACCACGTTCATCCCGGCTTTCAGCATGGGGCAGGCGTCCTTGGCGGCGAACTCGATATTGGAGTACAGGGCCCTGTAGGGAATCATCACACCCTTTGAGAAACCGGAAGTACCCGAGGTGTAGTTAATTATTGCGAGCTCTTCGGGGCTGTCCTCATAATAGTTGAGGTCCTCCGGCTCATAGTTGTTGGGGAAGCGGGCCGCGAAGGTTTCATTGAGATGCTCCCTTACCTCGGCATACTCGGGTGCCGATGCATAGAGGAACTTGAAGGTGTTTATCTGGACCACAACCGCAAGGTCCGGCATCTCGTCCGGGCTCAGATTTTCCCAGATGACCTCGTCCACAAACAGCACACGGGCCTCGCTGTGGTTCACCAGGTAGTGGATATTGCCGGCCTTGAATTCATGCAGAATGGGCACGGCAACGGCTCCGTAGGTGATTGCTGCAAGGAAACTGACTCCCCAGTTGGCCTGGTTGCGCGAGCAGATGGCAACCT
Organism: uncultured Bacteroidales bacterium; assembly: GCA_905233655.1. Classification (GTDB taxonomy): domain Bacteria; phylum Bacteroidota; class Bacteroidia; order Bacteroidales; family UBA932; genus Cryptobacteroides. The sequence continues at coordinate 4,805 of CAJOCS010000038.1, forward strand.
TGTCGCCCTTCCGGAGACCGCACTGCTCGAATGCTATGTGCAGCTTGCTGATTCTCCTCGCCACATCACGGTAGGCCAGGGTCATACCCTGGTAGTTGGTGAGCGCAGGCTTGTTCCAGTTCTCCCTGAAACTCTTCTGGAGTATCTTGTTAACCGATGAAAATTCCATATATTATCAGTTCAATCTTATATCACGTGTACGGCCGTCGTAACACTGCACCGACACTCCCCTCGAAGTGGGAGTTATGGGGGTGTCCGGCCTGAGCATCCTGCCCCCGTCTTCCGTGGTGAGGGCTTCTCCCCCGCCGAAAGGATAGATGAGCGTGCGTACCGATGTGCGCACCACCCAGTAACGGTGGCCGTTAAGTTCAAGCAGTTCCGGAAGCGATTTCACCGTCTCCGGCGCGTTTATTCCATTCCATCCCTCGGCCCTTTCTCCATGGAGATTGTACATTTCCAGGCTATTGTCGGTATGGAGGACCATAACCCTGTAGCCATGCGCTCCGGTGAAGTCGAAGGCTGCCGGGCCAAGGAGCACCGCCTTGGGAAGGCTTACGGGGAAACCGTTCACCCAGTGGCCCAGGCGGTCGAGCAGATAAAGCTTGTCGTCCGAGGCGAAGAGGTACTGGATTTTCCCGTTGTTATAGTAATCGATGCTTTCCACCGCACCGCAGATGGGTGTGGAGAAAGGTATTCCCCAGACTCCCCTGCCATTCTCGTCATTGAGGCAGATATACATGTTGGAGTTCTGGTAGAGATAGTTCGTCTGTCCTGTGGAATGATTCCTCACCGGGAAAGGTCCTGTGGGTATTACCACGGTGCTGTCCCTTTCGAGAACCTGCACCCTGGAGCCCTTGAGCGCCTGTTTTTCAAGCGAGATGCTGAAGCGGGCCACCCTGCCGGAAGGGTCCAGCGAAATGAACGCCGGAGCAAATCCGCTGCCCTGTACATAGGCGGAAAGGGCCTCGGCGGGCCTGGAGGAAAAAACCTCTGCCCCGGCCTGGGGGTAGTCGGTGAGGGAAGCGTATGTAACGAAACCCGACGGGACGCTTACCGATGCGTCCGAAAGGCGGTCTTTAAGGCTGTAACGGAGGAATTCCGCATTCTGGTAGGCCTGAATGGAAGGGCCGTCTCCGTAAACGCTCCAGTGGCTGTTTATGCTGGCGCATGAAGTGTCCGTTACCGAAGAGAAGGAAGATCCGAAAATGGCTTCCAGATATCCACGGTAGACATTCCTGCTTCCTTCGCCAAGATGCAGGTCCCGGCCGGAACGGACAAGGTATACGGTGCGTGTGATTCCGTTGTCTCCGGTAAAGCTGGCCTTCACCGCTTCTTTCATCTGAATGTCCCTCATCCACTCCTCGGGCGAAAGCTCGAGCGAATGGCGGGAAGAAAGTTCCCTGTTGTATCTTGCAAGCTGGCCAAGACCGTCGCGGTAGGTCCTGAGTCCGGCAAGAGTAGCGTCGATGCTTGAAACCGGAATGGACAGTGCGTAGTCGGTGAAATACGGCAGGGCTTCCGGGAACTGGGCCTGTGTTGCACTCTGGCCGGCCACGGCTGCAAGATAGCTGCCGGGGGCGGTACCCGGCAGCGCGCAGGCGTTCAGCCGGACTTTGGAGTCTGACGCGTCCTCAATTACGAAAGCCGTCCAGGCGGCAAGATCCTTCACGAAAGCGGCCCTTGCCCTCACTCCTGCCGATGCATAGATTCCCAGCAGTTTTCCGCTTAGCGCATGCGACGCCAGCGCCACCGCGGAGCCGGATACATTGGGCAGCAAGTCGGCAAGGCCGGGATTTCCAAGCACGGAAAAATCGTCGTCCAGATGCCGTACCGAAGCCTGGATATAGGTTTCGGAGCGGGAAGCCAGCAGGAAACCGTTCTTTACATCGGTCTTGAGACCGGAATCTGCGGCAAGCGTGCACAGAGCTGCGACGGCGGCGGAATCGGCCCGCTGAAGCTGGAGCGCCACAAGCGGAACCAGGGCGCCACTGTTGTGAAGCGACACTGCCATGGGCATGTCCGCGACGGCCGAGAGGAAAGTCATCAGCGCAGGGGAATCCGGAGAAATAAAGGGACGGAGCAAACCGGTGGAGTCCGCTATCACCTTTTTCGCCGCACGGGAACCGTCGAATACAAAGACGAGAGCCGCATCGGAAGGAACGGCCCTCAGAACCTGCCAGCGGGCACCGGCATCGAATGATCTTGAATTGTTGTTCCCCTGGTCCGTGCAGTAAAGACGGCTCACGGCGAAGGCTATTCCCGCAAGCATAAGGGCCAGTACTGTGACCAGTATAACTGTTAGACGCTTTGACATATCAGGCCGCATTTGGCATAATATGCAAAGTTAAATATTTTTCCGAATTATTCCAACGGAATAACTCCAATTCCCGGCCTGTCAGGAAGCACGAGTTTTCCTCCCTGCACCGTAACTCCGGAAAACAGGTCGTTGGAGATTAGCAGATTGCCATCGAGGTCGGCGAAATCCACCGCGGGAGAAAGCTGTGCGGCCGCGGAAATTCCGCAGGAAGTCTCCGTCATACAGCCAATCATCACCTTCATTCCGAGTCCCTTCGCCAGCTCCAGCATCTTGTGGGCCTCTCTCATTCCGGTACACTTCATCAGTTTGATGTTGATTCCGGTGAACGCACCCTTCAAACCGGGCACATCAACCAGCCTCTGGACCGATTCGTCGGCAAAGACGGGAATTGGAGATCGTTCGGTTATCCAGGCGTTGTCGTCGAGGCGCGCAACCGTCATGGGCTGCTCCACCATGACTACTCCGTGATCGTGCAGCCAGTAAATCTCGTCCAGGGCCTCGAAACGGTCCTGCCAGCCCTGATTCGCATCCACTGCAATGGGAAGGTCGCTCACTTCGCGAATGGACTCTATCATCTGTTTGTCGGCCTCGGTGCCAACCCCAACCTTCACCTTCAGGATATTGAACTGCCCCGCCACCTCAAGCGTCTTTTCCTTCACCACGTCCGGGGTATCTATGCCGATGGTATACGTTGTTGAAGGTGCCTTTGAAGGGTCCAGGCCCCATATTTTATACCAAGGGGCACCCATCAGTTTTCCAGCCAGGTCGTGAAGGGCGATGTCGACGGCCGCCTTCGCCGCCGTGTCTCCGGGAGAGAGACTGTCCACGTAGGCAAGGATGTCGTCGAGCATCAGCGGGTCCCGGAACTGCCTCAGATTCACTTTCCTGAGGAAGGACGTTACGCTCTCCACGCTCTGCCCCAGATATGGCGGCATGGAGGCTTCGCCGTAGCCTGTGAGCCCGTCATAGCCTATCTCCACCTGCACGCCCGGCGTGGTGGTGCGGCTGTTGGACGACACGGTGAAAGTATGCTTCAGCTTCAGTTCGTAGGGGTAATGCTTCAGGCTCAGGGAAGCCGTGCGCCTCGGGGCGTCCGGCTGCGGAGCCGGCTCGTCCGGAAGCGGCGCAGGGGCCTCGGCCTCGGCATCGGCCCCGCTGCCTATCTTGTAGCCGATTCCGGCGCCGAGCGCCAGTCCTGCAATGGCAAAACCGGCCTCTTTCAGGAATTCTCGTCTGGACTGTTTCATTCTTACCTGTTATGGATTATCCTGTGAGCGGAAGGGGTTAGTCGCTCCGGGAGCCGCAGGGGGTATTTATGGGGGCAGCGCCCCCAGCAAATAGTTATTCCGTGTAAACGGAATCGGCTTTGTCTATATAGAGAATGCCGTCGAGGTGGTCGCATTCGTGCTGGAAAATGACGGCGGTGAAGCCTTCGACGGTTTCCGAACGGGGTTCGCCGGAGGGAATGTCGGCATAGGAGATGCCAATGCGGCTGTGCCGGGTGACGAGTCCTCTGAGGCCCGGTACGGAGAGGCAGCCTTCGGGGCCCTGGCGGAGTTCTCCACCGAGGGTGTCGATGCGTATATTGGCATAGCACTCAAAGGGTTCGCCCTCTTTGTCGAAACGCTGGACGCAGATGATGCGCCTGCTGATTCCCACCTGCGGTGCGGCTATTCCAACGCCGTCCTGGGAGGGGTCCTGCACCGTATAAAGCATCTTGTCCAGAAGAGTGCGCAATTCCGGGCTCGCGAGTTCTTCAGCCCCGAGCTCGCGGCTCATGGCACGGAGAATTGCACTGTCCCGTTCAATCACCATTACCGTCATAAGAGAGTCGGACTCTTCAATCAGTGTCCTCTCCTGCGATGTGAAAGGCCTGTTGTTGCATGAGAACAAGCCTGAGACAAGCGTCAAGCACAACAGCACTAAGCAAATACCGTTTCTTTTCATACTGGCAAAGATAGTTAAAAAAGCATTATAGTTGCTATTCTGTGATGTATTTCGCATCTTTGCCGAAAGAAAAGGACCGTGAAAATCATTGTTGCACCAGATTCCTTCAAGGGATGTCTTCCTGCCACGGACGTCGCCCACGCAATGGCCGATGCCGCCCGGGAAGCGTGCCCGTCGTGCATTGTAACGGAACTTCCGCTCTCGGACGGAGGTGAAGGAACGCTGGATGTACTCTCCGCCGTCCTTGGGGCCGACATCCATTTCGCCCGCGTCCCGGACCCGCTTGGCGGGGCCGTTTCGGCCCGCTTTGCGGTTAAAGGCGAACTCGCCGTCATTGAAGCGGCTCAAGCGTGCGGGCTTTCACTTATTCCTCCTTCCCGGCGCAACCCTCTCATTGCCGATACCAAAGGCCTCGGCGAACTCATCATTTCGTCATACGGTTGCAGATGCCGGCGTTTCCTCGTTGCCCTCGGAGGCAGCGGCACCTGCGATGGCGGCGCCGGAATGCTATCCGTCGCATCCGTCAGGGAAATACTCAAGGAAGTGTCTGTTACCATTCTCTGCGACGTGGACAATCCTTTCATTGGCCCGGAAGGTGCCGCAAGGGTTTTCGGGCCGCAGAAGGGGGCCTCCGCACAGGACGTGGAAATACTGGAGGGCAGGATGGTTGCAATGGCTGCGAGAATTCTGGAAGAAACCGGCACGGACGTGTCTCGCATCCCAGGGGCCGGGGCAGCCGGCGGGCTTGGAGGAGCGTTTGTCGCCTATTCCGGTGCCGAAGTCGCAAGCGGCATCGAAACGGTTCTTCAGATGGTTGGCTTTGAGTCTGAACTGGCTGGTGCTGATCTTGTTATTACCGGAGAAGGACGTTCCGATTCTCAGACGCTGCGAGGCAAAGTCCCCATGGGCGTACTCCGGCACAGCGGCGGCATTCCAGTAGCGCTTGTTTCAGGCTCAATTGAGTCTGATGCCAGTATGAAGGCCGCCGGATTCCGTTATGTCGCCGAAGTCACTCCTCCTGGAATGAAGCTCGAAGAAGCACTCCGCCCGGACATTGCCCGAAATAACATCCAGAACGCCATTGTCAAACTCCTCTCCGGACTCATATAGCCTTTCTCCACTGCAGGGCAGGGAGCCGGAGGGCGCTCCGCAGGCAGTTATAAGGCCGATGCCCGCGTCGCACCCTCCGGCCTCCCTTTGCTGGGGGCGCTGCTCCCATAAATACCCCCTGCGGCTCCCGGGCTAGTATGTCTCCACTTCTCGAACAACAAAAAAAGCAGGCTTGAAACCCGCTTTTTTCGTAGCCCTGAGTGGAATCGAACCACTATTTTAGGTTTAGGAAACAGGTGTTCTATCTAAAAAGTAACTTGACTTACAGCGAATTACAAAGATTTTCAAAATTTGGGTAAAACAATGGGACAACAATGTAAATAGTAGCCCTGAAGTGACAGATTCCACCTTCAGCGGAATCTGTCATTATTTAATATATTCCGCTGAGAATAGTTGTGATTATCTCATAATCATCATATAATCAGAACGCAACAAGACAAACATATACCAGCGGAATGTAGATAATTTTAACAGATTCCGCTGGATATTCAAATTAATTGATTATTTTTGTCAAAAAGGCAGAATATATGGTTATTGGAAGAGAAAACGAACAAGAACGCTTGCTGCACGCATACGAGTCGGATTATTCCCGTCTGGTTATTATATATGGCAGACGCAGGGTTGGAAAGACATTCCTGGTAAATGAGACCTTTCGAGGAAGGATATTCTTCGAACATACTGGAGAATACATTTCGGACAAAGAAGAAAAGACGGCAAGAGAAAAACTTGAGCAGGAACTTCGTGCCTTCCGTGATTCCCTCATCAGGCATGGTCATCACGCTTGCCCGCCCCCTGTTGATTGGCGAGAAGCTTTTGAACTGCTCAAGGACTTGATCGGAGCAGAAGATTTGTCGGCAGAACATCCCGTAAAAAAAGTGTTCTTTCTGGATGAGCTTTCATGGATGGAAACGCCGGGCTCTGATTTCCTGCCGATGCTATCATCGTTTTGGAACGGATGGGCATCCAAACGCCACGATATTCTGCTTGTGGTATGCGCATCTTCCACATCCTGGATTTTCAAGAAGTTCCTCGCTGATAAGGGGGGTCTTTACCGCAGGCAATCGGACATACTGAATATCAAGCCCTTCAATCTCCGCGAATGCGAAGAGTTCGCCGAAAGCAAGCACCTGGCTATGACTCGAAAGAACATCATGGAGGCCTACATGATTCTGGGTGGCATTCCTTACTACTGGGACGAATTTCTCCCAATGGATACGGTTGCTAGTGGCGTGAATCGTATGTTTTTCGGGGACTCCCCCACGCTGGACAATGAATTTGAAATGCTCTATAGGGTGGCCTTTGAACAGCCGTTGCCCTACGTGAAGGTAATTACCGCGTTATCCGGCAAAGGCTCGGGCATGCTGCGGGAAGAGATTATCAAGGAGAGCGGCCTGGGCGACGGAGGAACTTTGTCAACCATCCTTGAAGATTTGGAAAAAGCAGGGTTCATACGCAGGTATACTGCTTTCGGGAAGGCAAAAAAAGACTCGATGTATCAGTTAATTGACAGTTTTACACTATTCTACTTCAAGTTCATGAAGGATGGGGTCAGTTACTGTGACGACTTCACGCAAATTCCTGCCAAAATCTTTGACAATTGGGCAGGACACGCTTTTGAAAGAATCTGCCTTTTACATTCGGAACAAATCAAAAAGAAGCTGGGAATCAGCGGAATTCCCACACACGTATGTTCCTGGCAATGCAAGAAAGATCCTCAGAATGGGATAGAAGGCGCACAGGTAGATCTTGTCATCGATAAGGGCAGCCTTGGAGTCACTCTCTGCGAAATGCGCTTCTACGAAGATGACTATCCGCTCTCGGAAAAAGACGAGAGAGATTTCGCCCGAAGAAGGAATTCCTTCCGGGCTGTCACCAAGATAAGAAAACCCATCCAGACCATCCTGGTGACAACATATGGCATTATCCGGAACAAATACGCCGGAATTGTGAATGCCGTGGTCACGGCTGATGACCTTTTCGCTCAAATCTGAATACGTCCCTGGACTTACAAACCACAAACAGCCCGGGGAGCAAAATCCTCGGGCTGTAGTTTCAGATGGCTGGGGGATTAATCCTTTACGGGACGTACGGACAGACCGCATTCACGGCCGATTACGGCAGTGGTTTTGTCGTTGGAAA
>CAJOCS010000039.1 GCA_905233655.1 uncultured Bacteroidales bacterium
TAAGATCCGCCAGGCGGCGGCAGTGCTCCTTACTTCGGCAGGCCGTCCGTACATCTACCAGGGAGAGGAACTGGGTTACTGGGGCACCAAGAGCGGCGGCGACGAGTATGTGCGCACCCCCATCCTCTGGACTTCTTCCCAGAGCAGCGCCGCAGCCAAGGGCGTCTCCAACAAGGTAGACTGGAGCATGCTGCAGCCTTCCATGTCGGTTGAGTTCCAGGCGGCCGACGAGACTTCGCTGCTGAACCTCTACCGCAACTTCGGCTACGCCCGCAACGTGAATGCCGCCCTTGCCGACGGCTGGCCCGAGCCCGATGAGCGCACCATGAACGACTATGGCGGCCATGTGGCCGGCTGGTACCTCCATGCCAACGACGGATCCGACAAGGTGGTCCTCGTGCTGCACAACTTCTCCGGCTACACGGAGAACGTTACCCGCTGGCCCGGTGAAAATGCCACTTCGGAGACCATGCTGGCCTTCAACGGCCATGTTACCGTGTCCGGTTCTGTGTCCAGCGGCGTCACAGTTACGCTTCCTGCTTACAGTTCGGTGGTATTTGCCTTGAACTAGCGTCAGAGGCGTTTTGTGCGCAAGTTGTTACTTATGTGAAGGTTACATATATCAGATAGAAATTAAAATAATTTATTTGATTAAAATATGTTATTTAATTTGGTTGTGTAATTAATAATTCATACCTTTGCTATGGACAAAGAAGGAAACTTCCAGTCCGTTGTTAAGTTCGTTTTATACACCGGAAGGCACCCTTGGGGAGGGGTGCCTTCCACCTTTGTTGGGGGCTCCGCCCCCATAAATACCCCCTGCGGCCTTTGCGCCTTGGCGACGGGATGGGGATGGTGCGACGCAGGCATCGGCCTTATAACTGCCTGCGGAGCGCCATCCCCTCCCGGAGCTATGGTGTTGTGAAAAAATTTTGTTATATTTGAGAGATTTTTAACCACAGTGTTGAAAGCTGACTTATAACTATTAACAAATAAACACAAAACAAAATGTCAGAAAACAAGGACAACAGGAACATCATCGCCGTTGTGGCCATGATATTCCTCTTCGGCATGATTTCGTTCGTGACGAATCTGGCCGCCCCCATCGGCAACATCTGGAAGATGCAGCCCGGTATCGAGGGCTCCAACATGTGGGGCATGATGGGTAACATGATGAACTTCCTTGCATATGCCGTGATGGGTATTCCCGCCGGCAGCCTCCTCAAGAAGAAGGGCTACAAGTTCACCGCCCTGGCCGCCCTGCTGGTAGGCCTTCTCGGTGTGTTCATCCAGTTCCTTTCCGGTATCGTGGGCGTGGGCAGCTCAATCGCAGGCCTTCCCGCCAACTTCTTCGTCTACCTGTTCGGTGCATTCGTGGCCGGTTTCTCCATGTGCATGCTCAACACCGTGGTGAATCCCATGCTGAAGATTCTGGGCGGCAAGCGTTCCAACCAGTACATCCAGATTGGCGGCAGCTTCAACTCCATGATGGGTACCCTCACTCCCATGCTGGTGGGCGCCCTCATCGGCACCCTCACCAAAGACTCCGTTATCAAGGACGTGAATCCCATGCTCTTCCTTGCAATGGGCGTTTTCGCCGTGACCTTCGTGATTCTCTACTTCGTTCCCATCCAGGACCCCGAGCAGACCAAGAGCGACGCTCCCGCAGAGAGCCCCCTCAAGTTCCGTCACTTCGTGCTGGGTATCATCGCCATCTTCCTCTATGTGGGCATTGAGGTCGGTATCCCCGGAACCCTGAACTTTTATCTGTCCGACTCCACCAACGGCGCCGGCCTTCCTGCCGACTTCGCCGTGAAGATCGCAGGCGTCGTGGCCGGTGTCTACTGGCTTATGATGCTCGCTGGACGTCTCACCTCCAGCGTTATCAGCGGCAAGGTCTCGTCCAAGACCCAGCTCACCGTGGTTTCCGCAACGGCCATCGTGCTCATGCTCGTTGCCATGTTCCTGCCCTCCAGCGTCGGTATCGGCATGAACTTCAATGTTGAAGGTGAGACAATTACAGCCAAGGTTCCCGTTTCGGCAATCCTGCTGGTTCTGTGCGGCCTCTGCACATCTGTGATGTGGGGCACCATTTTCGACCTCTCCGTGGAAGGCCTCGGCGCCGCCACCGAGAAGGCTTCCGGAATCTTCATGGCAATGGTCGTGGGCGGCGGTATCGTTCCGCTCGTGCAGAACGCCCTTGCCGACGTCATCGGCTACATGCCCAGCTACTGGGTGCTCGTCGCCAGCCTCGCATTCATCCTCTACTTCGCCGTCATCGGCTCCAAAGTTGCATTCGCTAAAGAGTAAATACTATGGCACAGGACCTGGTTATTGGAATTGACATCGGTGGACAGACCACCAAATGCGGCATCGTGGATGCCCGCGGTTCCGTACTTGCACAGACCGTTATCCGTTCCGACAATTACACTGAGGTAGAGCCCTATGTGGCCGAGCTGGCCGAGGCTCTCAGCCGTATCGTTGCCGAAGCCAAGGCCGAGGGCCGCATCCGCGGCATCGGCGTGGGCGCTCCCAACGGAAACTACTACACCGGCACTATCGAAGGCGCTGTGAACCTCGTCTGGGGTGGCACCAAGGCCATTCCCTTCGCAAAACTCCTGTCGGAGCAGATGAACGGCATTCCCGTGTCGCTCACCAACGACGCCAATGCCGCCGCAATGGGTGAAATGACCTATGGCGCAGCCCGTGGTATGAAGAACTTCATCATGATTACCCTGGGCACCGGCGTGGGCAGCGGTATTGTGATTAACGGCGAGGTGGTTTACGGTCACGACGGTTTCGCCGGCGAGCTGGGGCACACCTGCGCCGTGCGCCACAACGGCCGCCAGTGCAACTGCGGTAAGACCGGCTGCCTGGAAACCTATGCCAGCGCAATCGGCGTTGCACGCACTGCCCGTGAGTGGCTGGAAATGACCGACGAGCCTTCCGAGCTCCGTTCCCTGGACAAGATTACCTCCAAGGATGTCTTTGAGGCAGCCAAGGACGGCGACAAGCTGGCGCTCAAGATATTTGAGTTCACCGGCCGCATCCTGGGCGAGAAGTTCGCAGACTTCATCGAATTCTCCGCTCCCGAGGCCATAGTGCTCTTCGGAGGCCTGGCCCGTGCAAAGGAATTCCTAACCGAGCCCATCCAGAGGGCTATGGACGCCAATGTCCTGCCTCTGTGGCGCGGCAAAGTGAAACTGGTCTATTCCCAGCTGAAAGAGTCCGACGCGGCAATTCTGGGCGCATCGGCCCTGGCCTGGGAACTCTAGAATTCACCGGTCCAGCCGGCGATGTCGGAGGGGCTGAAATCGTAAGTGAGAGGCTTGCCATAGATTCTTTGGTAGGCCTCTTTCTTTTGTGCATAGTCTTCCTCGCACATGCAGAAACTGTTCTCCCGTGCACTCAGAGACGGGTCCGGGAATATTGGATCCAGGATGTGCAGGGTGAGTCTTACGTCGTGGAAGGAAGGGGCCACCATCTGCGGGAGGTCGGTCATTTCCACGAAGCAGGGGACAAGGGGCACGTTGAACTGGGCGGCGAAGAGGAAGGCTCCGCGCTTGCCGGGGCGGGGTTTGCGGTAGTTGAACCACATCTCCTGCTCGGGATAAATGAGGATGAAACGTCCTGCATCCAGCTGCTTCTGCATGAGTTCCCGGAACTTTCCGTTCATGTATGAAGGCTCGCCGATTATGGGAATAACGTCGATGTTGCGGAGCACGAAGCCGTTGATTCCGTCCATCACGAAGTTCGTTCCCTCGCTTATGGCCCAGAGACGGCCTCTGCCGGCATCCAGGGCCATACGGCGGTGAATTCCGTTGTCGAAGGGGTTGAAGTGGTTGCTGGTGAGAAATGCCGGGCCCTTTATTGCCTCGAGTTTCTCCATTCCCCGGATTTCATTTATGCCGTCGCTCCATTTGCGTCTCCATGAGTCCACGATGGCGCGGGCGGCCATATTCTTTAGCTTGAAAAGGGGAGTGTCAAGCTTGTCCACATAGCCGAGGATATTCTGTTTCAGTGCCTCCCGGTCCCACTGGGGATCGAAAGGCTCCGTTTTGTCGTTGAACCGGCCTTCTGCGGCAGCGAGGCGGATGTTCTCAATGGCCTGCTCCCGCCCGGGTGTAACTAGGAGCATAGCCTGAGACCTTTTCTGGATGCGGAAAGCGACTTGAACGACAGCTTTGCGCGTGTGAGCCTGTCGGCAAGACGAACGAGGTCGGCGATATCACTCTGGTACCTTTCCATTGCCGATGTGTCGGAGATGAAAGCTCTCCAGCGGCGGCGGATTGTGGCGTAGAAGCCGCTGCGCTTGGCATAGTGCCAGAACAGGTCGCTGTAGGGGACGCTCTCATTGAGCCAGGGCTTGGATGACAGGTTGAAATGGATAATCTGTGGATTGTCGAATACTGAAATCCTTTCCGACGGCATTGCGTCCCAGTTCGGGTCCAGATAGTGGATGCTGCCCCAGCAGAGCACGTTGAGGTAGTCCTGGTCGGGGGCTACGGTCTGGAGACCATAGGTATTCATAAGGTAGAGGAACTTCCCGGCGATGTCCACCTCCCTGAGGCGCTTCATGTTGAGGAGCAGCACTCCGGAGTTGATGTAGTTGCGGTGATCCACTCCGTCGTATTCATCTATATAGCGCATGAACGGGGCGATATGCTGGATGGAGTAGTCTGCTACGGCACCGATGAGGTTGTCGCCCATCTTTTCTTTCCACAGCAGGGAAATGTCTCCGGGAACCACGATGTCGGAATCGAGGTATATGCCCTTGTCGTACTGGGGAAAGAGTTTTGCGATGAAGATGCGGAAATATATGGTGAGCGAGGAGAAGGCTGCGAAACTGTGCCTGGAGAGCGTTCCGTTGGGGTCGAGCTCACGGAGACGGTCGCTCAGGGGAATGAATTCGAGAGCGAATTCGGGGGAGTTGAAACGGCTGAGCTTCAGGCGGTTTTCGTCGCTGATGTCGTCGCTGAGGATATGAATACGGTAGTTATAGTCTTTTGAAGAATTCTCCTTGATGGAGCTGAGAGCAACGGCCAGATAGGGTGCGTAGCCGTCGTTGACCGAAAAAAATACAGGAATTGTTTGTTTCATTTTTCTGCTTTTTGTTTGGTTTTCGACGGCAAAGTTAGCCCTGCTCCAATAACTGGAGAAAGAAATGGTGCTGGGACGAATGTTTTGTGGTAAAAAACGAATATTAGGGATAAAAGTGCGATTTTTGGGACGAATGAAAAAGATTTTGTATATTTGTCCCAGCAAATTGTGGCAAAATATGAAGGCAATTTCACGCACTTTCTACAGGATGCCGGTGCTCACCATCTTCTTTCTGGTGATTCCGGTGTTCTTCCTGCTCTTCGTTCTGGCATACGTTCCCATGGAACTTGAAAACTTCCTTTCTCTGGGGAGGGACCGCTTTACCCTGAACCTCATCGTCACCACCCTGATTATTTTCGGAACGGTCCTGCTCTCCAGAATCATTCTTTTCCTCCTGAGGAAGGTGATAGACCTCAACTGGTCGCTCTATATCCTTTGGAGCGTGTTGGAAGTGGTGTTCGCAAGCCTCATGATGTCTATCCTGATGGGTGTGGGCTGGCACGGCAGTATTCCTTATTTTACAGTTATGCTCCGCTGCCTTCTGTATCTTGCGTCCATACTTGTGTTCCCGTATGCCCTCCTCACCATGGGCGTGCAGCTGTATGTGCTTTCCAAGAGGGCCGAGCTCGCCCCCACAGTTGACGAGAAGACGCTCGTTCGTTTCTACGACGAGCAGAAGCGCCTTAAGCTCGTCCTTTCGTCGTCGGCAGTATTATATATAGAGGCCGAGGACAATTACGTGCACATTGTGCATCTGGACAACGGCCGTGTAAGGGATTTTACCCTGCGTTCTTCGATGAGGGCCCTTGAGGAGATGCTGTCGCGCCATTCGCTGGTGCGCTGCCACCGCTCCTATTTCGTGAACCCCGCCCATGTGGACCTCGTGCGAAAGGATGAAAACGGCTATGCCCTTGCACAGCTGGACCGTGAGGGCCTGAAGCCCATTCCGGTGAGCAAGCGTTATTACGATGCCCTCACCGCCATCCTGTAATTATTTTTTGCGTAATTCAGCCCTTATAGCTATATTTGGGAATTAAAGCAGAGTATGAGCGATCTTCTGAACAGCCATTACATCATTGACGGAGTTCATCAGGCGCTGAGCCCGGCCCAGATGCTTCGGGACTGCACCATAGAACCGCCGCTTCCGCCGGACGGAGACCCTTCCACCATTGCCGACGAGCACATGGAGCTGCCGTCGCCCACCACTTTCCAGGCACAGGCGCCCTCGGAATCCCTTCTTGAGTTCAAGCGCAGGTTCCCCATCCAGTATCCCGCATCTTTTACTGTGGGAAAACTGGCCCAGTCGTTGCTCGACGCCGTGTGGATGGTGGGCCATTTCCGCCTCGGGGATTTGAACCTGAAGGCTGAATGGAGGTGGAACGATTCCAAGATTGGTTATCCCGCCGCCTTCTACGATTCCGTGGAGGCCGCATGTGGGTTCCTGGATGCTCTGGGGGTCAAGATTTCGGTCTATAATGTGCTCGGAGGCGGTCCTTCCGTAAGCTTCAAAGCCACCACGGTGGCCGAGGAAGACGCTCCGGACGAGGAAGAGAGCCTCTTCCGCGAGCTCCCTTACCGTACGGCGAACCCTCGCATATCCCGCCGCCGCAAATGTCCTTCCACCCTCGTCCCGGAGGAGCAGGACTGGCTCATCTATATTCCCTTCGACAGCTGCGATTTCCGCCTTGGCGGCTCGGCCCTCGAAGATGCTACCGGAAAGAGCGACGCCACCGCCCCGGACCTCGGGGACGCCGACTATTTTATCGACTGCTACGAGGTTCTCCGTGAACTTGTGGAAGACGGCGTGGTGAAGGCCGGCGCAACGGTTGGGGACGGGGGCCTTATGACTGCCCTCGAGGCCATGTGCCAGGGAGGCTGCGGCGCCCGCGTGAGCGTGAGGGATATCGGCACGTCGATGGATGAAAAAGAGCCTCTGCGCATTCTCTACGGCGAGATTCCCGGCGTCGTGATCCAGATTTCAGGCAGCGACTACGACTACGTTGACGCAGAACTTCTGCTGCAGGACGTGGTGTGGTTCCCCATCGGCCATCCCGTGCCCGGAGGGAAGGACGTCACCATAGAGGAAAAAACCGACATTCAGGGCATTCTAAGTTCTCTTCTGAATACTTTGGAAGGCGAAGATTGACATGGCAAAAAAGAAAAAACAGAGCAAAATCTATGTGCTCGACACCAATGTGATCCTTCACGACCACATGGCCATCAACCAGTTCCAGGACAACGACCTGGTTATTCCCATCGCAGTGGTGGAGGAACTGGACAAATTCAAGAAAGGCAACGACACCCTTTCGTTCAACGCAAGGGCTTTCATGAGGGAAATCAGCATCCTCACGGACAACAAGGAATTCGGCCCTTACGGCGTGCCGCTGGGGAAGAAGTTGGGCAACATCAAGATAGAGCCCAATCATCCTTTCCCGCGCGAGTTCCGCGACCTCTTTGCCGACGACATCCAGGACCACCGCATCCTGTCTACCGCCATGTGGGTCCGCGACAACAATCCGGACCGCTTCGTGGCCCTCGTCACCAAGGACATCAACCTCCGTCTGAAAGCAAAGGCCGCCGGAATGGCCGTCCAGGACTACCTGCACGACCGTGTGGAAGAGCCCGAGGAGCCTGAAAAGGAAGTGATAGTGAGGGACGACGTGGACCCCGAACTCCTGCAGCAGCTCGCATACGGGCCGGAGAATTTCCTGCCCTGGAAGGCCCTGCAGCGCCGTGAACCCCGTCCGAACCAGCTTTACCGTTTCCCCATCCAGGGGCCCGACATCTGTGCCCGCTATGACGCTTCGCGCGGTGTGGTGGTGCTGGTGAAGACCCATGAGGCCTATGGTATCCGCCCCCGCAACGAGGAACAGCGTTTCGCCCTGGACGCCTGCCTGAATCCGAAGATTCCGCTGGTGTCGCTCACCGGCGGCGCAGGCACCGGAAAAACCCTGCTGGCCCTCGCGGCGGCCCTGGAGCAGGCCCAGGACTACGAACAGATTATTCTCACCCGTCCCACCGTGGTGCTGGGCGGCCAGGATATCGGCTACCTGCCCGGCGACCAGAAGAGCAAGATGAGCCCCTATGTGCAGCCTCTGATGGACAATCTCGACGTCATTAAGCGCTGCTTCAAGCCCACCAGCAAGCAGGCCCTGAAGATTGAGGCCATGCTGAGGGAGGAAAAGCTCTACGTTTCGCCCCTGGCCTACATCCGCGGCCGTTCCCTCGGGAAGGTCTTCTTCATTGTGGACGAGGCCCAGAACCTCACTCCCCACGAGGTTAAAACCATTATCACGCGTGCCGGAGAGGGTACCAAGATGGTCTTCACGGGCGACGTGATGCAGATAGACCAGCCCTACCTGGACCAGTGGTCCAACGGCCTTGCCCATCTGGGAGAGAAAATGCTGGGCCAGCGCATCTTCCAGCATGTGCTGCTCCGGAAGGGTGAACGCTCCGAACTTTCCGACCTTGCGGCCCAGTTGCTGTAGGCGAAACCGGCTTAAAAAAGTGTTGTAAAAGAACGGAAAAATTGTTAAATTTGCATGATTTAAAGCAAATAATTCTATAAACCAACAAATATCTTATGGCAGACATTAAGAAAAGAGTCTATCGCTTCGGCGCCAAGAAAGCCGAGGGCGATGGCAAAATGAGAGAACTCCTTGGCGGCAAGGGTGCAAACCTGGCCGAGATGAACCTCCTTGGCATGCCGGTTCCCGCCGGTTTCACCATCACCACCGAGTGCTGCACTGAGTACTACCGTCTTGGCGGCGGTTACACCCCCGAACTCAAGGCCGAAGTTGCCGCAGCGCTGGAAGCCACCGAAAAGATAATGGGCAAGACGACGAGAACGATCCGCTCCTCGTGAGCTGCCGCTCCGGCGCACGTTCCTCCATGCCCGGCATGATGGATACCATCCTCAACATCGGCCTTTGCTCCAAGACCCTCCCGGGCCTTATCAAGAAGACCGGCAACCCCCGTTTCGTGTATGACGCATACCGTCGTCTCATCATGATGTATTCCGACGTCGTGATGGAAAAGGCCGAGGGCATCGAGCCCGAGGACGGACAGGGCATCCGCCAGCAGCTGGACCGCATGATGCAGGATGTGAAGGACGCAAAGGGTTACAAGAGCGACACCGAGCTCACCGCTGAGGAACTGAAAGACCTCGCGGAAGCTTTCAAGGTGCGTATCAAGGAAGTCCTCGGCGTGGAATTCCCGGACGATGCAATGGCACAGCTCTGGGGCTCCATCGGCGGCGTGTTCAAGTCCTGGAACGGCAAGCGCGCAATCCGCTACCGTCAGATCGAGCACATTCCGGACGACTGGGGTACTGCAGTCAATGTGCAGTCCATGGTGTTCGGTAACATGGGTGACACTTCCGCCACCGGCGTTGCATTCTCCCGCAACCCCGCCAACGGCGACAACAAGTTCTACGGTGAATGGCTCATCAACGCCCAGGGCGAGGACGTGGTTGCTGGTATCCGCACCCCGAACCCCCTGAACGAGGCCACCAAGAGCGAGAAGAACAAGAACCTCGCTTCCCTCGAGAAGGCCATGCCCGAGGTTTACAAGGAGCTCGACGACATCCGCAAGCACCTTGAGGACCACTTCCAGGACATGCAGGACATCGAATTCACCATTCAGGAAGGCAAGCTCTGGATGCTGCAGTGCCGTATCGGCAAGCGCACCGGCCTGGCCGCCCTGCAGATGGCCGTTGATATGGTTGAGGAAGGCCTCATCGACGAGAAGACCGCTGTCATGAGGGTTGCTCCCGCCCAGCTGGACGAGGTGCTCCACCCCATCCTTGACCCCGCTTCCGAGAAGAAGGCCGCCGTTCTGGCACAGGGTCTCCCGGCTTCCCCGGGCGGCGCAGTGGGCCAGATCGTGTTCACTTCCGAAGATGCAATCGAGTATGCCAAGAATGGCAAGAAGTGCATCCTGGTTCGTGAAGAGACCTCTCCTGAAGACATCGACGGTATGCACGCCTCCGTGGGTATCCTCACCGAGCGCGGTGGCATGACCTCCCACGCCGCCCTCGTGGCCCGTGGCTGGGGCAAGTGCTGCATCGTGGGCTGCGACGCCCTGAAGATCAACTTCAAGGACAAGACCGTTTCCTTCGCCGGAATCGACAAGAAGTTCAAGGAAGGCGAGTGGCTGTCGCTGAACGGCGCCAAGGGTCTCGTCTACGAAGGCGCTATCGAGACTATGGACGCTTCCGAGAACCCGCTCTTCGCCAAGTTCATGGCAATGTGCGACAAGTTCCGCAAGCTCGGTATCCGCACCAATGCCGATACTCCCGAGGACGCCGCCCGCGCACTGAAGTTCGGTGCACAGGGTATCGGCCTCTTCCGTATCGAGCACATGTTCTATGGCCGCAACAGTGAAATTCCTCTGAGCAAGCTCCGCAAGATGATTCTCTGCGACACCGACGATGAACGTAAGGCCGCTCTCGCAGAGCTCGAGCCTTTCATGAAGGCCGCCGTCAAGGAAACCCTCCGCGTGATGGATGGCAAGCCGGTGGTGTTCCGTCTGCTGGATCCGCCGCTGCACGCGTTCGTTCCTCAGGGCGAAGAGAAGAAGAAGGAGCTGGCCGCCGTCCTCGGCATCTCCGTCAAGGAGGTCGAGAAGCGTGGCGAAAGCCTCCACGAGGTTAACCCTATGATGGGTCACCGCGGCGTACGTCTGCACGTCAGCTTCCCTCTCATTGCCGAGACTCAGTACCGTGCAATCTTCACCGCTACCGCAGAACTCCAGAAGGAAGGTCTGCACCCTCATCCGGAAATCATGATCCCCGTGACCATTTCCGCCCGTGAGCTCAGCTTCCAGAAGGCTATCTGCGAGAAGATCAAGGCCGAGGTTCAGGCCCAGAAGGGCACTCTGCTCGACTACCAGTTCGGTACAATGATCGAAATCCCCCGTGCAGCCCTCACTGCCGACCGTATGGCCCGCGAAGCCCAGTTCTTCAGCTTCGGTACCAACGACCTCACCCAGATGACCTTCGGCTTCAGCCGCGACGATATCGGTACCTTCATGGGTGACTACCTTGGCAACAAGATCCTGGACAGCGATCCTTTCCAGACCATC
>CAJOCS010000040.1 GCA_905233655.1 uncultured Bacteroidales bacterium
TAAAAATGCGGTCCGTCCGGAAAAACAGGCATTTCCCCGGACGCAATGGACCTGGTCCAGGAGATTTTTGGACGAGATTTAATTCTATGTTCTGGACCATGTCCAGCAAAGGTGCCGCCGCCGGAATAGAGCACCTCCGGCGGCTCGGCTCGCCGCTGCGGTGGCCAACACGAAAGGGGCCTCCTCGCGGCGGCCGCACATGCAATGGAGGCAAGGAGAAAAACTCAGTCTTCGCTGAGCTGACGGCGAAGGAAGAACCCTATGGCCATTTTCAGTAAGGGACCTCTACATAAAACCTAATTATGGTAGGCTGATCTTTGGTAAACTTGCCAATAAGCCTATCATAAACATACTCCGTATCTGTACATTTGCAATCTTCAAGTTTGACAACCGCTAAAGGGTCGCTTGACGAAGAATCAGTACGATAGACGGCAACCCTTGGGTTCTCAATCCTCCTTTTCTATAGTGAGACATAGTCATCGAAAGTCCTTATCCAAAATAGATCCTCTGTAAGCTCATATCTTGTTTGGATATTGGTGATAAAAACACAATTCTGATAACTATTATTGAAACGAACCTCAATATAAGAATCAGTGTTGTCTTTTACACATGAGCCGATAACAAACGTCATTAATAATAACAGCAGGGCCCTCTTATTCATTTTGACAAACATAAACTACATCCACCATTTATCAGAAGGATTGTCCGGGTACGTGAGTGAATCACTTGGAACACGAACATAAAACTTGATTTCATAAAGGACAGAACTTCCTCCAGTACCCTCAACCACCATGTCAGTACAAATACAATTCTCCAATAGTTCCTTGCAAAAAACCTTACTAGTATACATATCACCTATTTCTATGTATGGTTCGTTAACCGTCTTCTTCATATAATTGACATAATCAGAAAACGATTTGATTGAAGACACATAGGTAGAAGAAAAGGGATATCGAGGAAATACAATCGTGGCAAAATTGCACTTTATTTGGATATTTGGCTCAAGTGGTTCTTCAATAATCAAACTTGCCTCGATACATTCTTGTCCCAACTCCTTTGTGCAGGCTATAAGAAAGAATCCAAGCCCTATTGTTAACGATATTAAGAATACTCTTTTCATTTTATATCAATAAATGTCAGAGGAACTGATAGTATAGTCATAATCTCTAATCGATGTGTGCCTCATTATATCATTCCCTTCAAAGTTAAGCTATTATTCCGAATAAACAAAACATCCTTTCAGGACAAGGGGTTGAATCAGTTTAGTTTATGGCACGTCATATTTATAATCCATGTAACGCAGAATCTTGCATAAAAACGCAGGTAAAAAGCAAGAAGACAGACGGCGACGGTAGGGGTGGGGTGCGACGCAGGCATCGGCCTTATAACTGCCTGCGGAGTGCCCACCCCTCCCGGAGTCCAAGAAATTGCGCGGGGCGTAGTGGAGAAAAGGGAGAAGTGTTTTTCCACGGCGTCGTCCCGCCAGGGGAAAAACACTTACTCCCTTTTCGCGTGGGATAAACCCTAAGTCTGTTTTTCTCAGTCCCCGAGGGTGGCGACCATCACGGCTTTGATGGTGTGCATACGGTTCTCGGCCTCGTCGAAGACAATGCTGTTCTCGCTCTCGAAAACGTCCTCGGTAACCTCGATTCCGTCAAGGCCGAACTGGGCGTGTACGTCGCGCCCCACCTGGGTTTCGAGATTGTGGTAGGCGGGAAGGCAGTGCATGAACTTGCACTTGGGATTGCCGGTGGCGGCCATGAGCTCCTTGTTCACCTGAAAAGGCTTGAGCATGCCTATACGCTCGGCCCAGACCTCGGCGGGTTCACCCATGGATACCCAGACGTCGGTGTAGAGGAAGTCGCAGCCCTTCACGCCGGCCTTCGGGTCGTCGGTGATGGTGATGCGGGCACCGGTTTCCCTGGCGATTGCCATGCACTTGTCCACGAGCTCTTTTGCGGGCTGGAGGGCCTTGGGAGCCACAATGCGGACATCCATACCCATCTTCGCACCGCCTACGAGAAGACTGTTGCCCATGTTGAAACGGGCGTCGCCGAGGTAGGCGTAGGAGACCTGGTTGAGAGGCTTGTCCACGTGCTCGCTCATGGTGAGGAAGTCGGCCAGGATCTGGGTGGGGTGGAACTCATTGGTGAGGCCGTTCCAAACGGGAACGCCGGCATATTCGGCAAGTTCCTCGACGGTCTTCTGGGCGAAACCGCGGTACTCGATACCGTCGTACATCCGGCCCAGGACCCTTGCAGTGTCCTTCATGGATTCTTTTACTCCAATCTGGCTTCCTGTGGGGCCGAGGTAGGTGACGTGGGCTCCCTGGTCGTAGGCTGCGGTTTCAAAGGCGCAGCGGGTGCGGGTGGAAGTCTTTTCAAAGATGAGGGCTATATTCTTGCCCTTGAGGGTGGGCTGTTCGGTGCCGGTGTACTTTGCGCGTTTGAGGTCACGGGCGAGGTCCAGCAGGAACTGGATTTCCTTAGGGGTAAAGTCCAGCAGCTTGAGGAAACTGCGGTTTCTGAGGTTGTAGGCCATGATATACTTTGTTTTTGTTGATTATGCGATGATTCTTGTGCCGCAGGCAGGGTCGTCAAGGGCTGCCGCTTCGGTAATGATGCATTCGCGGCCGCCCGCTTCTACGAAAGCGATGCCGGCGCGGACCTTCGGCGCCATGGAGCCTTCCGCGAACTGGCCCTCCGCGAGGTACTGCTTAGCTTCTGCGACTGTCATGATTCCGAGGGCCATCTGGTTCTCCTTCCGGTAGTTGACAAAGACCTTCGGAACGTCGGTGAGAATGTAGAACTCGTCGGCCTTCATGGTTACGGCGGCGAGTGCGCTGGCGAGATCCTTGTCGATTACGGCTTCGACGCCCCGGTGACCGTCCGCGGTCGGGACGACGGGGATGCCGCCTCCGCCCACGGTAACGACTATGTGGCCTTCGCGGGCAAGCTGTTCGACTATCTCGATATTGTTGATTCTCATCGGCTTGGGGGAAGCTACGACCTTGCGCCAGCCGAGGCCGCGCGGGTCTTCCTTATATGTGGCGCCATCCTTCGGAGCCTCAGGATAGTAAGGGCCGACGAACTTGGTGGGGTTCTACATAGGGTCGTCAGCCGCCACTTCCACGCGGGTCACGACGCTAACTACGCAGCGGTCGATGCCTGCCTCAAGCAGCACCTTTTCGAGCCCGGTTTCAATCATGTAGGCGATGGAGCCCTGGGTTTCCGCGCCGCAGAAATCCATCGGCATTGCGGGAAGGCCGAATTCCTTTCTGCCGGCCTCGTGCTGCAGCATAACGTTGCCCACCTGAGGACCGTTACCGTGGCCTATTACGAGGTCGTAGCCGCGTTCAATCAGATGGCGGAGCTGGCCGCAGGTGCGTTGTACATTTTCCAGTTGCTCCTCGTAGGTGCCCTTCTGTCCGGCGCGAAGGAGCGCATTGCCGCCAAAGGCGACCATTGCAAGTTTCCGGTTCATCTTGGTCAGTCTCTTTTAAGAGGTAGGGTGGAGCAGCGCAGAAGGCCGCCCATCTTGGATATTTCACGGTAGGGAACCGTTTCCACGGTCATGCCCCATTTGTCGCTGAGGTGCCTGTTCAGGCGGTAGAAATGCTCTTCCGTCACAATCACGTCTTCACTGATCGAGAATACGTTGGAGTTCATCCAGTACATCTCCTCGGTGGTGAGTTCGAAGGTGTTGTCGGGGCCGAACATCTCCACAAGGTGGTCGGCGTCGCGGGGATTGAGGAAGCCCTTTTTGTAGATGATGCATTTGTCCCGGCCCACCGGCATGAAGGTGCAGTCCAGATGGAGTATGCCGTCATAGGGGTCGGTGTCGCTCTTCCGGAGGTTCAGGGGAATGATTGTCTTGTTCGGGAAAAGCATCCTCAGGTAGTCCAGCGCCAGGCGGTTGGTACGGGCCGTTTTCACCGAAGGGTAGTCCTCGAACGCATACTGGCCGAGGAAGATGATGTTGTTGTAGAGTACCACGTCGCCACCTTCCACGTGCACTGCTTCCGGCAGGTTGTAAATGTTCTTGTAGTGGATGTCGCCGTAGATTTTCCAGTACGCGTCAATCTCGGCCTGACGGTCGGGGATAATGTTGGAAACAATTATCTTGTCGTCGATTACAAAGCCGACGTCACGGGCGAATACCTGGTTGCAGTTCTCCACGAGTTCCGGCCGGTATACCTTGACTCCATATTTTTCGAGAACGGCCTTGAAGGCGTCCATTTCCGCCACGATGTCTTCCTCCATGGGATATACTCCGTGAAGGACCGACTCGTAGGATTTGCTGTCGAAAGTGTCTTGCAGTGAGGGAACCGGACCGTTTGAGTAGGGGAGGCCGAGCACCACTTCGCGCAGACGCGCAGTTTCCGACTGTACGTGTAAGTCCATATATTACTGAGCTTTATGTTTCTTGGATAACACCTGCGTCATGTATATTCCAACCATGCCGATGGCGAGTCCGCACCATTGAAGCAGGCACAGGCGCTCGTCGCCCACGAAGAAGCTGAGCAGGGCTGTGGCAAGCGGGACGATGGCAAGGAAGACGCTGATTTTCGCCACTCCGAGGTGCTTGATCGCAAAGGCCCAGAGTGTGAATGCACCGGCGCCGCAGAGCACTGCAAGCGAAATGGTGGGATAAATGACGTCCCAGCTGAAGTAGAGCGATGCATCAAAACTGGCCAGTCCCTTGGTAAGGAAAAGGGGCAGGAAAAATACCGTGCCGAAGAGGAACTGGTACATCACAATCACCGACGGCGCAAAATGGGCCGAGAGGCTCTTGGTGAAGGCCAGCTGGCTCACTTCCGCGACCACTGCGATGAACAGCACCACGATTCCGATGGCGAACATCGGCCCGGTTTCGGTGTGGGTATATGTCACAAGCCAGAGGCCGGCGAGAGTGATGAACACTCCTGCGATGTTCATCGCGGAGAAGTGCTCCTTGAAAAGCAGCATTCCCACCAGCATCGAGAAGATGGGATTGGTTGCAATTATGAGCGAAGTGATTGTGGGCGATTCCGTGAACTGCAGGCCGTAGGTTTCCGCGAAGAAATAGATGAAAGGCATGCAGAGCGCCAGAATGATGAATTTATAGAATGTCTTTTTATTCAGGCGCATATCCTTTTTCGTGAGCAGGTTGTACACGAAAAGCAGGATTGCGGCCAGAAGAATGCGTATCGGCAGGAAAAACTCGACAGGAATATTCAGCGCCAGGAGACGGTCCGACCATATGTAAGACATTCCCCAGAGGATCACTGTAATAATCGCCGCGATATAAACTGCAAATTTATTTTTCATACAAAAATCACTTTCAGCCTACAAATATAGAAAGAATTAAGCGATTTTCCCTAACAAATTGTAATAAAACTACGCACTATTTGACAATATGTACATCTCTCTGCGGGAACGGGATTTCAATGCCGTTCTCGTTGAGGGTGTTGTAGATTATCTCCCTTGCCTGTGCGGCGTAGGTGAAGTGAGTGTCCACAGTGGTGTACTGAATTACCATAAGGTCGATGGAGTTGTCGCCGAAACCTTCGAGCCTTACGGTCACCCCGCGTTTGGTGTCCACAATGTCGCGGCCGTATTTATCCTTGACCTGCAGCACTTTGAGAGCTTCTATAATAAGCTCGCGGACCTTGTCTACATCGGTGCCGTACTTCACGCCCACGGCAATCTTCAGCAGTTCGTAGTGGTTGCTGCGGGTGAGATTCTTGAAGTTCTTTCCGAACAGGTTGCTGTTGGAGAAGGCAATCACCGAGCCGTCCGACGACTGAATCTGAGTGCTCTGGTAGCTCAGGCTCTCGACCGTGCCGCGGATGCCGTCACATTCTATCACGTCGCCAACCCTGAGGCGGCCGCTCATAAGCTGAACGCCATAGAAGAAATTGTTCAGCACATCCTTGAGGGCGAAGCCGATACCCGCCGCCAGACCCGTGGTGATGATAGTGAGGGCCGATGTGGGAATCTTCAGCATTACGAACGCCGTGATTGCGAATATGCCCCATACGAGCAGAGTGATAATGTTCTCGGCAAGGTTGAAGTTGATGTCCGACTCGCGGAACACGACGCCTTCCTCCAGTTTCTTTATGGCCTGACGCGTCTTGTAAACGCGGTAGAAGGCTTTCAGGGCGTAATTCAGGTAGTTGAACACGAAGTACAGGGAGATTACCATGACCAGCTTGAACAGCGACAGGTTAATGACATTCTCCACATTGATGAACGGCGTGTAGAAGTACTCCATGGACACGGAACTGAGGTCGAAGATGCCTCCGGACCAGTAGATGCACAGGGGGAGTGACCAGACGCTGATTACCGGGACTATCACCCGTTTCACCAGGTCGAAGGCCCATGATACCTCGATGAAGGAGCCCTTCGCCTTCAGTGGCATGTCGGGATTGCGCTTGCGGTAGTTCATGAGCCTCTTGCTCAGGTGTTTGTCGTAGTAACGGCTGAGCATTGCAAAGGAGGCCGACACCGTCTGGAGCAGCGCGACCTGGAAGCTCCACCAGGCTGCAAGCAGAAGGGCCATCATCACATAGCCGGCCCACGCCACCACGGTCGCCGCGATGAATACCGCCAGGGAAATCCACATGTAGATGCGGTCTGTGCGGGGAACCATTTCGCGGCGGCGATAGTTCACTATGAGCTGCCAGACGCTCACCACCAGCAGCACCGGGGGCAGCAGCACATTGACCATGGAATTGGGGATGAAAATGATGCGGAACGTGATGATTACCAGCGTCATGAACATCATCGGCAGGTATCCTGCCAGGACGTGGCGGCCCTGCTCGCTGTTGAGGCGGATAAGCAGGGAAGTGAAGATTGCGGCCAGCAGCCATGCGAACTCGGCCAGCATGGTGGACGCCATCGAGAAGAAGTTGTGCCTTCCGACGACGAGGTTCGCCACCCAGATGCTTATCGCAAATATCACAATTCCGGCAAGGACTATGAGCATGAAGCGGTGGCTGCGGAAGTATTCAGTTTTGAAATACGGCACCCAGCGCATCGTGAGCCTTACGATTATATTCGCGAGGATAATCGCGAGGATAATATAGATGAGCACTATCGCACTGAGCCAGATGACCACGGGCCCCCTCCATTCACTCACTATATTGCTTTTGAACGAACTGGTGCTGTATTTCTGCTGGCACTCCCTGAGGGACCTGGTGAAATACCTTCCGGGCGAGCGCAGAATGCGGAGGAAGGGTGTCTGTCCGTCGATGAAAATCTTTTTCTGGACAAGGCGGTAACGCTCCTGGGCGTAGTCGTAGGCCTCTTTCAGGTGAAGGTCGGTCTCCTCATAGTAGCGGCTGTCTTCCTCCACGCGGTGGATGCTTTCCCAATAGAGCTCTACGAGATTCTCGGCAAGGATGAGGCAGGAATCGCGGAGTGCGGCCGTCTCGGCATCCATTCTCTGGCTCTCGATGAACGAGGGGGGAGCGAGAAGGGTGTCGGTCTGCACCGTGAGCGAATCCATAACCACTTCCACCTGCGGCTCCCTCGGGTCTCCCGTGACGATGGGGGGAATGTTCCTTAGCGTCTGGGCCAGTTTGTCGTAGCGGTTGAGCTCTATCCGCATGCTCTCGACAATCCGGTTGTAGGGCATGCGGTTGGCGTCGAAGTGCTCATACTGCTTGGTGACCTCGTTGAGCGCATAGGTAAGGTCGAAAGTAAAGTCCTGCTGCTGGGAATACAGCATTATTGAAAGCTCGTTGCAGTTCTGCATAAGCTGCACCAGCACCCTTTGCTGCTCTTCCTCGCGCTGGGAGGCGCGCTGGGACATCATGGATATCTGGTTGTAGGAATTGCTCAGCTCGTATTGCAGGACGGAAAGGGTCTGCTTGAGGTTTTTCTCCGGGAACACCGCGCCCGCCGGGGCTACGGAGAGAAGAAGGCCGGCCGCTATGGCCAGGACGGTGTTTCTCACCTTCATAGGCTATTGTTTTCTGTTTATTTGTCTGAATCGGAGTGCGAGTACGCCCCAGAAGGCCTCGCCGAATATGCCGCTGCTCATCTTGGAAGAGCCGAGTTGCCTGTTGGTGAACACTATGGGCACCTCCTGAAGGCGGAAGCCCAGCTTCACGGCCGTGTATTTCATCTCTATCTGGAAGCCGTAACCCTTCATGCGGATGTTGTCAAGGTCCATGGCTTCAAGCACTTCCCGCCTGTAGCAAACGAACCCGGCGGTGGAATCGTAGACCTTGATTCCAAGTATCATCCTCACATAGAGCGAAGCCCCGTAGCTCATTATGATGCGGCCGAACGGCCAGTCCACCACGTTTACGCCGCTGCAGTAGCGGGAACCTACGGAAATCGCCGCTCCGTCGGCCCCGGCGCAGGCTTCGTATAGGCGCGGAAGGTCGTCGGGATTGTGGGAGAAGTCGGCGTCCATTTCGAAGATGAAGCCGTAGCCGTTCTCCAGAGCCCAGCGGAAACCCGTGAGGTATGCCGTGCCGAGCCCCTGCTTTCCGCTTCTTTCCAGAATAAAAAGCGTCTGGGGAAACTCCTGCTGCAGGCCTTTTACTATCTGTGCGGTGCCGTCCGGGGAACCGTCGTCTATTATGAGTACGTGAAATCCGCCCTCCAGGGAGAACACCTTGCGGATTATCGCCTCGATGTTTTCCTTCTCGTTATAGGTTGGAATGATTACAAGCTTACTGTCCATTTTGTGTCTGATTGAGCATTTCCTGTACGGCGGCTTCGAGTTGCAGGTCGCGGCCTGCAAGGACCGACGCAGGGTCGTTGTAAACAAGGATGTCGGGCTCCAGCTGCAGATTCTCTATGAAGCTCTCGTCGGCCACGCCCCAGTTGCCCACCTGAGGAATTCCGAAAATGACTGCGGGATTGATCTGCGTCTCCCACCACACGGCCGTCATGGTTCCGGGAACCGGGGCGCCGATGAGTTTCCCGAGGCCGAGGCTGCGGTAGGCATAGGGGAAACCGGCGGCGTCTGAGTAATTATCCTCTCCCACGAGCACGCAGGAGGGTTTCGTCCACTTGTTGAAGGGCTCATGGCCGATGTACTGCCCCCTCGGGATGAACTGGCAGTACTCCCTGCCGCCGAGGAAGGTTACGAGGTCGTCGTGCAGCCATCCGCCGCCGTTGTGACGTGTGTCAACAATCAGGGCGTCGCAGTTCCGGTAACGGCCGAGGGCTCTGCTGTAGAGCTCGCGGAAACTGGGGGAGTCCATGCCCTTGATGTGCACGTAGCCAATCCGGCCTCCGCTCAGGCGCTGGACCATTTCCTCTCTCTGGCGCACCCATCGGCGGTAGAGAAGCTCCGAGTCGGAAGAGGAAGGAATCACTATTACCTCCCGGTTGCTGCGTCCCTGTCTCACTTCGATTACGGTGCGTTTGCCGGCCCTTTCGTAGAGGAGCGGCATCCAGTCTTCGCCGCGCTTGATTTCGTGGCCCTCGATGGAAACTATAATATCGCCTGCCTTCAGGTCGGGTATAGCGTTGGGAAGCACTCCTCCGGGGAGGATTTCGGCGATTTTGAGCCCGTCTCCGCTGTGGCTGATGTCGAAGATCACACCCAGGCAGCCCATGTTCCTGTCCGAACCGGGACGGTAGCGTGCTCCGGTATGCGAACCGTTCAGTTCTCCGAGCATCTCGGAGAGCATGTCCTGGAAGTCGTAGTAATTGTTGATATAGGGGAGGAAACGGGCGTAGTTCCCGTGATAGTAGTCCCAGTCGGCGCCGTGGAGGTCGTCCACATAGAATTTCTCCCTTACCTGCCTCCAGCAGTGCTCGAAAATGTATTCCCGTTCAGCCTGGGGGCGGAATTCGAATTCTCCGCTGAACCTTACGCTCTCCACCTTGTCCTTTGCGATATCCACTTTCTGGATGCCCGTACGGGAGAATATGAAGATGAATTTTCCGTCGGCCGACGGTGTGAAACTTCCGTGCACGTTGCGCTGCACCACCTTTATGTCGCCTTTCTGTATGTCTTTCACGCAGAGGTCGAAGGTCTTTTCAAGGCGCTGGGTGAAATACAGTTTCGAGCCGTCGTCGGTGAGGTAATGGTCGCCGTACATGTTGGATGAGCCGGTAAGGCGCACTATCCTGTCGTCGCGGGAGTCGAGGTCCGGATTGAGCGGCTCCACCCTGTTGGCGAGGCTGTCCCTGCGGGCCTGCCTGTCGGCCCTGTCGGCCGCGCGGTCGCCCATCAGCATCCGGTCTATGTCAATCTGTTCCTTGCTACGGCCGAACTGGGTGAATGCCTCGCCGTCGAAGAACATGGCGAAGATGTCGCCCTCGGCCCCCCAGCTGCCGTGGCTGCGGTAGCCGTTTCGGTCGCTTTCCCATGTCATGGCCTTGCCTCCGAGGGCCCAGCGGAAGCTCCCGTCGGAATAGCCGCTGCGAGTGAGGTTGGTGATTTCGCCGCTTTCCACGTTGACCATTGCCACGTCCTCGTTGTTCCAGCCGCCGTCGGCCTGGTAGTTACAGAGGATGTAACGGCTGTCGGGGCTCCATGCGAAGTGCTGGTCTCCGTCCGAGTATGAATAGTTTGCGTCGTTCACCAGGGAACGCGGCCTGCCGCCGGAGGTGTTCATCACCACGAGTTCGGTGCGGTTGCGAAGATAGGCTATCATCTTTCCGTCCGGCGACACTTCAACCTGGAATGAGGTTTCGCCCTCGGGGCTCACCCTCTCTTCTTCCACCGCCGTGGCGTAGGTGAAGTATCTGTCGTCCCTGCGTGTGAGTTTGGAGCGGTAGATGCTCCAGCATCCGTTGCGTTCGGAGGAGTAATAGAGCGTGCGTCCGTCGGGTGCCCAGCAAGGGAAGGTCTCCATATCGTCGGTGGTGCGGATGATGTGGCTCACCTCGTTCTTCGTGACATCATAGAGGAGCAGGTCGCTTCTCTCGTCCATCACTTCGAGCTTTTCCGGGTAATAGAGGTGGAAGGCCTGTCCCGTCTTGTTGGTCGAGAAAGCCACGAGGTTTTCTGTCGGGTGCCAGGAGGGATAGAC
>CAJOCS010000041.1 GCA_905233655.1 uncultured Bacteroidales bacterium
AAACAAGGGTCCGTCCGGGAAAACAGCCAAATTCCCGGATGGCGAGGCAAAAAACAAGGGTCCGTCCGGGAAAAGAGGCATTTTTCCGGATGGCAGGCCGAAAAACAAGGGGCCATGCGAAAAAGGGGTGGAGCGGAAACTTTCTTTGGAAAAAAATGCTAAATTTGTAGAATACTAAGCGACAGTTAAAAATGAAGAGACTCAGCATCATCGGCGCAGCGCTCGTGCTCCTTGTTTCCTGCAAGGAAGAAGAGGCGCAGTTACAGTATTATACCAGCCCCACCCAGTACGATATTGTGAACGTTGTGGAGCCCGCCCAGGACAATGAGGTGCGGAATATCATATTCATGATAGGCGACGGAATGGGACTCGAACAGGTGAGCTGCGCGTGGGTGCTGAATCACGGCAAGCTGAATCTCGACAACATGACTTCCGTGGGGCTTAGCCGCACATGGTGCACCGACGAGCTCATAACCGATTCCGGTGCCGGCGGAACCGCCCTTGCCGCAGGCCAGAAGACCGCACTCAACCACGTTGGAACCGCGGCCGACAACTCCGACCTCTACTCCATCCTGGTGAAAGCCCGCTGCCTGGGGAAGAAGACCGGAGTGGCCGTCACCTGTCATTTTGCAGATGCCACCCCCTGCGACTTCTGCTGCCATAACGAATACCGTTACAATCAGGAAGACCTAATTGCCGACTATGTGGAATGCGGCGTGGACTACCTCGCCGGAGGCGGCCTCGACTGGTTCACCACCAAGCGCACCGACGGCCGCGACATCACCGCCGAAATGGCCGAAGCAGGTTATACCGTGGCTCTTACGGAAGACGAACTCATGGCCGCCGGGCTGCCTGTAATCGGCATTCTTGCGCCCGACAACCTACCCGTGGCCCAGGAGCGCGGAGACCTTTACCGCAACAGCGTGAGGCGTGGTCTCGAGCTCCTTTCGGAGGGAGAAAACGGCTTTGTGATGATGCTGGAAGGCTCCTGCATCGACGACTGGCTGCACGGGAACGATATCGGCAAGGCAATGGAGGAGCTGCTGGACTTCGACCGCACTCTCGGCGACGTGCTCCAGTGGGCCGAAGCCGACGGCCACACCCTTGTGATTGTGACGGCCGACCACGCCACCGGCTCTCTTACCCTTCAGGACGGAAATCTGGAGGAAGGCCGCATCGGCGTTCATTTTGCAAGTGAAGGCCACAACGGGATAGCGGTTCCCTACTATGTGTGGGGCCCCGGCTCAAAGTATTTCCGCGGAATCATGGAGAATGCCGAACTGGGAGAACTCGTAGCCTCTTTCGTAAACTGACAACAAGCTCGATATGACACAGAAAAAGAACACCTGGCTGCTGTATGCCCTTGTGACAATGCTCACCTGGGGCATCTGGATGACGTTTTCGGACCCCACTCTGGGAAACCTTTACCTGGGCATTCCCACTGAGTTCCCCTCCGAGATGGTATATGTGGTGTGGGCTCTTTCGATGATTCCCTGCGCCATCTTCGCCCTCTGCAAAATCAAATTCAAGCTGGATGTGAGGCCTAAATCGGTGGCCCTCAGCATGGGAGTGGGCCTGCTGGGTGCAGGCGGACAGCTGGTGCTGTTCCTCGCGCTCAAGTATGCCCCGTCCTATCTGGTGATGCCGATGATTTCCGTGGCGCCAATCGTTACGGTGCTCCTCTCGGCCACCTTCCTCAAGGAGAAGGTTTCGAAGCTGGGAATTCTGGGAATAGTTCTCGCCTTCGTGGCAATTATCTGTTTTGCCATTCCTTCCGACACCGAAGGCAGCGTAACGAGCTGGATATGGATTCTGCTTGCGGCAGTGGTCTTTATCTGCTGGGGCATCCAGGCCTTCGTGATGAAACTTGCGAACAATCACACCCCCGACGCCGAGAGCGTGTTCGTTTACATGGCCATCGCCGCAGTGGTGCTCATTCCCGTGGCATTCCTGCTGTGCCCTCCTTCCGAACTCACCGCCCAGGGCTGGGGCGCTCCCACCAAAGTGTTCTTCGTGCAGATTCTGAACGCTATTGGCGCCCTCACACTGGTTTACGCCAACCGTTACGGAAAGGCCATGGTGATTGCCCCGCTTGCCGATGCCTGCTCGCCGGTGATTTGCTGCCTGCTCTCGATTGTGCTGCTGCTCGTCGCAGGGCTCGACGCCATCCCGAGCATCTGGCAGATTTGCGGAATGGTGGCTGCAATCAGCTGTGTATTCATTTTCAGCCGCGAGTAGCATGAGAAGGGCATTTTGGACAATAAGCCTCCTTCTGCTCACCCTCGGCGCCGCCGCCCAGCAGAAGAACCCGGAGATTGAAGCCCTGCTGGAAGAGAACATCTTCCGCATGGGCGTGAACACCAGCCCATACGAATATCTTCCCGCCGCCGAAACACCCGTTCCGCGCGGCTTCAAGCCCGTTTACATAAGCCATTACGGCCGCCACGGCTCCCGCAGCGACTGGGGCGGAGACCTCTATCCTTTCATTGCCGATGCCTACGCCCGCGCAGCCGAAGAAGGCCTTCTCACCGAAGAAGGAATCCGGGCGGGACAGATGGTACAGGAGGTGGTCCGCCAGCATAACGGCATGGACGGCAGGCTCACCGCCCGCGGCGCCCGCGAGCACCGAGCCATTGCCGGACGCATGTATCACAAATACCGCAAAGTCCTGCGCCACGCAAACGTAAGGGCCATTTCGAGCGTAGTTCCCCGCTGCATAGTGAGCATGGCCGCATTCACCGGTGAACTGCTTTCTCAGGACCCGAAAATGAATGTGAGCTGGGACACCGGAGAGGCCTATATGATATACTGCTCGAGCGTGGACCCGGACGATGTGCGTGACGAAGCCTACGAGATAATCTATGCCCACGCCGCCCGTCACATGCCGGACACCAACGCCTTCATGGCCCGCATTTTCCGCAACCCCGACGAAGGCCGCGCACGGATTGCTTCCGCCGCCGAGATGATAGACGGAACCATGGCCATAGCCGCCATCAGCGGAGCCTTCGACATGGACGACTTCCTGCTCCGCCTTTTCAGCGCCGACGAACGCTACTGGTATGCCCAGAACATCTCGCTGAACCTCTACCTGAGGCAGTGCAATTCCATCCCCTTCGGCGACCGCCGCATGGCCGTCCCGGAGTGCGACGCCATAATGCACGACATCGTGGACAAGGCCGATGAAGCCCTCGCCGGAGGCCCCTACGCCGCAGATTTGCGCTTCGGCCACGACTACCAGCTTCTCGCGACTTGCTCGCGCCTGGGAATACGCGGAATTGCCGAAAGGATGGACGAAAATGAGTGCCTCGACTGGCCCGGCTTCCTCTATACCCCCTTCGCCGGCAACCTTCAGATAATATTCTACCGCAACCGCGCCGGACAGGTTCTGGTGAAATTCTACATCAACGAGCGCGAAACCGGCCTCATCGGCCTGGAAGGCGGCCCCTATTACAAGTGGGAAGACGTAAAGAACTATTGGAATAACACAACAAACTGATATCATGACAGACCTCAAGAAAATTGCAGAACGTTTTGCCATTGAAGGAAACATTCTGGAAATCAAGCCTCTGGGCAACGGACTCATCAACGACACCCTTCTTGTAAAGACCGACGGTCCCGACAACTATGTGCTCCAGCGCATCAACAACGCCATTTTCCAGGACGTCGAACTGCTCCAGCACAATATCGACTGCGCAACCGCCCACATCCGCAAAAAGGGCGCAATGACCCTGACCTTCCTCCCCTGCAAGGAGACCGGAAAGAGCTACTGGACCGACGGTGAAACCTACTGGAGAGTGTCGGTGTTCATCAAGGACGCCTATACTTTCGAGACCGTAGACCCCAAGTACTCCTACTTCGCCGGCAAGGCCTTCGGCGCCTTCGAAGCAATGCTTGCCGACATTCCCGACACCCTCGGCGAAACCATCCCCGACTTCCACAACATGGAACTCCGCGCCCGCCAGCTTCATGAGGCGGTGGCCGCCGACAAGGCCGGACGCATGGCCGAACCCGAAGTGAAAGCCATCCTTGAGGATCTGCTGCCCTTCGAGGAGGAGATGTGCAAGGCCGAGCGCATGTACCGCGAGGGAATCCTTCCCAAACGCATCTGCCACTGCGACACCAAGGTGAACAACATGATGTTCGACAAGGACGGTAATATCCTCTGCGTAATCGACCTCGACACCCTCATGCCGTCGTTCGTTTTCTCCGACTTCGGCGACTTCCTCCGCACCGCCGCCAACACCGTGGCCGAAGACAGTCCCGAAGTGGACAAGGTGGATTTCAGAATGGACATCTTCGAAGCCTTCGCCAAGGGCTACATCGAGAGCGCAAAGAGCTTCCTCACCCCCGTGGAAAAAGAAAATCTCCCCTACGCAGCCTGCCTCTTCCCCTACATGCAGGCCGTGCGCTTCTTTGCCGATTACATAAACGGCGACACCTACTACAAGATCAAGTACCCCGAGCACAATCTTGTAAGGACCCGCAACCAGGTGGCCCTCTTCCACGCCGCCATGGCCAAGGTGCCCGCAATGAAAGCATACATTGAATCTCTCTGAAAATGAAACGGCTTTACTGGATAACACTTTTGACGTTGGGACTGTTCTCCTGCACCTGGACTAACGACAACCAACCCGATAACGTGGACGACCCGGACGACGAACCCGTAGTCGTGGACCCTTCCGAGTTCGACTCCTACACACGAGTTCCCCTCAGCTCCGAAGTCAACCGCGTGCAGCCCATGACGGGTCTGGTGCTCTGGAACACGAGTGGCAGCCTGAGCAAGAGCTATGTGCAGCTGGAGTTCTCCTATATGCTGTACAACGACGTCTGCAAGGAGAAGGATGTCTTTGACTGGACTCCGATGGACCGCCTGCTTGAAGCGGCGGCCTCCCGCGGGCACCAGGTTGTTGTGCGTTTCCGCTACACCTACGTGGGCCAGAAGTGCGCCGTCCCCGACTACATCAAGGAATGGCCCGGCTACGAAGAGACCGTGGGCAAGAGTGAAGGCCGCACCACCTACTTCCCCGACTGGCGCTGCGAAGAGCTCCAGCGCTTCCACATGGAATTCCACCGCCGTTTCGCCGAGCGTTACGACAACGACCCGCGCCTCGCCTTCGTGGAGACCGGCTTCGGCCTTTGGGCTGAATACCACATCTACGACGGGCCTTTTGTGCTGGGTAAAACCTTCCCTTCCAAGGAGTTCCAGGCCGAGTTCCTCACCGCAATGGACGGATGGTTCAAAAAGACCCCGTGGATGTTCTCCATCGACGCGGCCGACGGCACCTACGGCCCCTTCCGCAAACAGGCCGATCTGCTGAACCTGAAATTCGGCAATTTCGACGACTCCTTCATGTGCGAAGATCACGACGGCTACAATTACGAGAGCTGGGCCTTCTTCGGCATGCACCGCTACAAGACAGCCCCCTTCGGCGGAGAGTTCAGCTACTATTCGGACTATGACCAGAAACACTGCCTGGACGCCGGCGGAATGTACGGCCGCAAGTTCGAAGACGAAGTGGCAAAGTTCCACATGACCTTCATAATCGCCAACGACCAGCCCGGAAAACAGACCGAAGCCCGTCTGAAAGAGGCCTCAATGTCCATGGGCTATCGCTTCTGTATCATGGACTTCCGTATTGACGAAGGGAAGGCGGCGGCCGTGCTCATCGAGAACGTCGGCGTGGCCCCCATATACCGCGACGCATATATCCAGGTGGAGGGCGTGAAAAGCAAGTACAACCTCCGTCATCTGCTTCCCGGCGAGAAAGAGTGGGTGAAGATCGAGTGCAGGGCATCGGCCTCGTCCGTTCCCTCCATCGCGTGCGAGCACCTTGTTGCCGGGCAGGTCATCCAGTACGAAGCCAACGTTGAATAAGCCTTGAAGCGACTGAAGGAATATTTGATGGTGACCCTGTGCATTGCATGGGGACTCCTTCTGTATTCCTGCGGCAAAGAAGAGCAGCCTGAGCCCCAGCCCGAACAGCAGGAAGAGCAGCAGGACCCTCCGGAGCCTGTAAACCCTCCCGAACCTCCGGAACCCCAGCAGCCGGAATACCCTGTCCCCACCCTCGGCACCGGACTCAGAAGCGTTTACATCGACACCCCCACCGGAATCTACAGCAAGGATATCTGGGTGGAGGGCGGAACCATCCAAATTGTGGACGACGGCGGAAAACTCTGGTTCAGCGACAGCCTTTCCATCAAAGGCCGGGGCAATTCCACCTGGAGCTACGCCAAGAAGCCCTACACCTTCAAGCTCAGCCACAAGGCCGACCTCCTGGGAAAGGGAGAAAGCAAACGCTATGTGCTCCTTGCCAACTGGATGGACAGGACCCTGCTTCGCAACGATGTGGCCTTCGAGCTTGCGCGCCGCACATCCATCGACTGGACTCCGGAAGGAGAATTCGTGGAACTCTACCTCAACGGCGTCCACAAGGGGAACTACTGGCTGGGAGAACAGATAAAAGTTGAAAAAACCCGCATCCGGGCCGATTATCTGATAGAACTCGACACCTATTGGGACGCAACGTGGAAGTTCTATTCCCAGTACGGCTACAAGCCCAACACCTGGAATTACGGCCTTCCCATGAACGTGAAGTATCCGGAAGATGAGGACTTCTCTCAGGAGGGCCTGGACCGGCTCCAGGGCATGGTATGGAATCTGGAAAACACCATCTACAATGGCGGCGACTACAGTTCCATGATAGATTTCGACAGTTTCATAGACTGGTACCTTGTCCACGAACTCACCTACAACCTTGAGCCGAATCATCCCAAAAGCTGTTACATCCACTTCCGCAACGGCGTCCTCTTCGCCGGCCCGGTCTGGGACTTCGACTGGTACACCTTCCAGCCAAACACCAGCGGCTGGGCCATACACAACAGCATCTACTTCTGGGAACTGTTCAAGAACGCCGCCTTCACAGCCCGCGTAAAGGAGCGCTGGGCCGAGTTGAAGCCCCTCTTCGAGGACGTAGACAATTATATCGAACAGATTTCCGAACGGATTAGCGCCTCGGAGAGCATCAACCACCAGATGTGGCCCTGCACCTCAGAAGTGAACCGCGACCAGAATCTCACCTTCTCCGGCGCAGTGAACCGCCTCCGCAAAGCCCTCAGCGACCGCATCGCCGAACTCGACCGCCAGGTGAACAAACTATAGGCCGATGCCTGCGTCAACCCTCCTGCCCCCGGCATAAAACAAAGGGCAGCCGAGATGGCCGCCCCTGTTTGTCGATGGCTTTGGTATGTTACTTAACCCTCTGGCCGTAGCTGCGATCCGTGGTGTTCACGGTGATGATTTCACCGGTTTCGATGAACAGGGGAACCATAATCTTCGCGCCGGTCTCCAGGGTGACTTCCTTCAGGGCCGAGGTGGAGGCGGTGTTGCCCTTCACGGCAGGCTCG
>CAJOCS010000042.1 GCA_905233655.1 uncultured Bacteroidales bacterium
CTACCTCTTCCACGAATACATGCCCTGCTGCGACAAGTGGATACTCGCAGACAATTCCGAGCCTCCCTTCAGGATTGTAGCCGAAGGCTCGAAGAAGGGCCTCATCATCCACGACATGAAAACCTACGTCAAGGTGCGTTCGATGGTTACGAACGCCACCGAGTCGAACACCCCGCTCGAAGACCTCACCGAGCAGGTTGCAAAAGATATTGCCAAGGCCCCTCAGGCTCACGACGGAATACCCTTCATCCAGCAGCAATGATTCACCCCAAAGAGTACTATACCGCCATTTTCGGCGTGGACAGGCCCGAGTTGCGCTCGCTGGTTTCAAG
Organism: uncultured Bacteroidales bacterium; assembly: GCA_905233655.1. Lineage (GTDB taxonomy): Bacteria > Bacteroidota > Bacteroidia > Bacteroidales > UBA932 > Cryptobacteroides. The sequence goes on from CAJOCS010000042.1 coordinate 333, forward strand.
GGCCATGCGCCGCGGCGGAAGCTACTGTGACATCTTCTTCGAGAACACTTCCTACGGCTCCCTCTCGCTTCGGGACGGAGCCGTCACTTCAGGTGGAAGCCATCAGGATTTCGGCGTGGGAATACGCGTCCTGGACGGCGAAAAAACCGGTTACGCATATTCCGAGAGCACAAATCCCGCCCTTATGGCCGACTGTGCCGACGCCGCCGCGGCGATTGCCTCCGGTACGGCTACGGACGTGAGCCCCTATGGCACGCGCCGTCCAAGCCGGGGAGAACCGAACCCCGCCGCAGACCGTTACCCGGAAAAACAGGGCTGGAGGGAAGCCTCAATGCATTTCTTCCTCCCCTTCCTCCAGAAACTGGAGCAGAGCATACGTTCAAAGGACAAACGTGTGGTGAAAGTGATAGCAAACCTCGCTTTCCAGAACAGCGACTATCTGATGTACAATTCCTTCGACGAGCTCAAATGGGACAGCCGTCCGATGGGAACCGTGGCGGTACAGGTAGTTTTTTCGCAGGACGGGAAGTACGAGAACCAGAGTGCCTCGCGCAGCTGGCGCTGCGGTGCCGAAATGCTCACCGACTCCCTGATTGAAGAGCTCAGCTCGGAAGCGGTGGGGCGCGTGGACGAACGCTTCGCAGCCCGCAGGCCCGCCGGAGGAAAAATGAAGGTGGTGATGGGCGCCGGAGCTTCCGGAATTCTGCTGCACGAAGCCATGGGCCACGCCTTCGAGGCTGATTTCAACCGCAAAGGCACCTCCGTATTTGCCGACAAAATGGGCAAGAGAGTGTGCCCGGAGGGCATTTTCATAGTTGACGACGGCACCATTCCCGGAAATCGCGGCTCCCTGAATTACGACGACGAAGGAGTCCCCGGGCAGAAGACATACATGGTGGAGGACGGCATTCTCACATCCTACCTCCACGACCGCATAAGCGCCGCGCATTACGGCGTCGCTCCCACCGGGAACGGCCGCAGGGAGAGTTTCCGCTACGCTCCGATTCCCCGCATGAGGGCCACCTACATGGAAAGTGGCGTCGCATGCCCGGATTCTCTCATCAAAGAAGCCGGAAACGGCATTTACGTCGACCAGTTCTCCAACGGGCAGGTCAAAATCGGGGAAGGCGATTTCACCTTCTTCGTAAAGTCCGGCTTCCTCATAGAGGACGGCCGGCTCACCATGCCCGTAAAGGACATAAACATCATAGGCAACGGCCCCGAAGCGCTGAAAGACATCATTGCCGTTGGGAACGACCTTAAAATAGACCAGGGCGCATGGACCTGCGGGAAGGAGCAGTCGGTTCCGGTTTCCTGCGGCATACCGAGCGTCCTTATCAAGAATCTTACGGTGGGAGGAGCATGATGAAGGAGTATCTTATATCGGCCTCGGAAGAGGCGCTCGCGCGCCACTGCATGGAAGAAGCCCTGAAAAACGGGGCCAGCGGCGTGAGGGTGAACCTTTCGAAAAGCCTTATGGACCTCGTGGGCATTCTCAACGGCGAAGTGGACCGTGTGTCACACTCGCTCGACCGCAGCCTGCAACTGTCCCTGTTCGTGGACGGCCGTTTCGGCACTTTCTCCTCGAACCGTCTGGAAAAAGAGAATCTGGACCAGTTCATCCAGAAGGCCGTGGAAACGGTCAGGATGCTGGAGGAGGATCCCCTCCGAAGCCTTCCCGCTCCCGAACGCGTCGCCCACGATGCAGTCAGCGGCAACGAGCTGGAGCTCTACAGCCCGTCCTACGAGGCAATGGACAGTGCCCGGCGCAGGGAAATAGCCCTCGAATCATGTGTGTGGGAGCATCGGCATGAAATGGAAAAGGGGTTCAGCGTGCTCTCCGAAGAATGCGAGTACTCCGACAGCGTCTACGACGTACTGATGCTCGACTCCAACGGTCTGGAGGCCCGCCATCGCGAGACTTCCTTCGAAATTGGCTGCGAGACAACCATCCAGGACGAAGGGGGACGCCTCTATGAGAGTTACTGGTGGGACGCCTCCACGGCGCTTGAGAAACTGTCCTGGAAGGATTGCGGCGTGAAAGCGCTCCGGCGCGCGGCGGCCCAGATGAACCCCGGAGACATCCCCGGAGGGCGCTACAATATGATTGTCGACACCGAGTGCGCCTCGAAACTGCTCACTCCCCTTCTCACCGCCCTCGGAGGCTATTCCCTGCAGCAGAACAATTCCTTCCTTGCGGGCAGCCTCGGAAAGCAGCTCTTCCCCACTTTCCTTAACATTCTCGACAGGCCGCACGACAAAGGCTGCAGCGGCTCGCGCCTCTTCGACAGCGAAGGCGTAGCGACAAAAGAGGATTTCGTGATAAAGGACGGAGTGGTTTCCAAGTATTTCCTCTCCACCTACATGGCCCGTAAAATGAATATGGAGCCCACTGTGGACGACTGCACAAGGGCCGTGGTAGAACCCATCGGAAACTGCGACACCCTTGAAAGCCTGCTCCGGGAAGTTGGCGACGGCATTCTTGTAACCGGCTTCAACGGAGGCAATTCCAATTCCGCCACCGGCAATTTTTCCTATGGAATTGAGGGTTTCCTAATCAAGGACGGCAAGAGAGTCCGGCCCCTCAGGGGCATGCTGATAACCGGAGACTTCCCCGCCCTGTGGAACAAGCTCTTCCTCACGGCGGCCGATGCCCGTCCCTGCATGACAAAGCAGATTCCTTCACTTGCATTCCATGACGTAGACTTCAGCTCATGATGAAAACGGCAATTGTCATACTGAACTGGAACACAGTTGATTATCTGAAAAAGTTCATCCCCTTCCTCATGGAATCCACGGAAGGGCTGGACGCCGGAATAGTAGTGGCCGACAACGGTTCCACCGACGGTTCGGCAGATGAAACGGAACGCCTTTTCCCCTCGGTGAAGCTTATTCGCTTCGACCGCAATTACGGCTTCACCGGCGGATACAACAAAGCCCTCGCCGAAGTGGATGCAGAGTATTTCGTGCTGCTGAATTCCGACGTGGAAGTCCCCCGCGACTGGCTCCGTCCCCTCGTGGAGTGGATGGACAGCCATCCCCGCTGCGGGGCCTGCGGGCCGAAGCTGCTGCGCTACGACAAACGCGACACCTTCGAATATGCGGGAGCGGCCGGAGGACTGCTGGACCGTTTCGGCTTTCCCTACTGCCGCGGCAGGGTAATGCACAGCGTAGAAGAGGATCACGGCCAGTACGACACTCCCACGAGTGTCCTCTGGGTTAGCGGAGCCTGCCTTATGGTCCGTTCTTCCCTATGGCACAAGCTGGGAGGCCTGGACGAACGTTTCTGGGCCCACATGGAAGAAATAGACCTTTGCTGGAGGCTGCAGCTCGACGGGTGGATGGTGGACGTGGTTCCCGCCTCAAAGGTATATCACATAGGCGGAGGCACTCTCGACAACGCATCTCCGCTCAAGCTGAAGTTCAATTACAGGAACAACCTCCTGCTCCTGGAGAACAATCTTCCCGCAACTCTGGGTTCCCGCTCGAGGGCAAGGAGGCGCATTTTCCTCAGGATGTGCATCGACGGATGCGCCGCCATGGTGTACCTTTTCACCTTCCGCTGGAGCAGTTTCAGGGCGGTTGTGAAGGCCCACGGCGAATACCGCTCGCTGCGTCATCCGGGGCCCGTCACGGAGGGCAGCCCGGTCCACGTAGAGGGTCTCACGAAAAAAATACTTATCTTTGCAAGATAAAACGAATGGTGCGATGAAAAAAATCATCATTGAAGGAGCCGGTCAGGTTGGTTCCCACCTGGCAAAAATGCTCAGCCGTGAGGGCAGCGACGTAACCGTTATCGATTCCGATGCCGAACGCATCCGGGCGCTTGCCTCAGGCGCGGACATCACCACCATCGTGGGGCCCGCCTCGTCCGTATCGGCCCTGCGAAGCGCCGAAGCCGGCAAGGCCGACCTTTTCATTGCGGTGAACCCCCATGCGCCCCAGAGCGTCAATATAGTGAGCGCCCTTCTGGCAAAGCAGCTCGGCGCAGCCAGGGTGGTCGCGAGAGTGGACGACGAAGAGTATCTCTCGCCGGAAAACAAGCTCATGTTCAAGGATTTGGGCCTGGACATGCTCTTCTATCCGGAAAAGAGCGCCAGCGACGAGATTGTGGACATGCTGCGCCACAACGCCTCCACCGATTCCATGGATTTCGCACGCGGAAAGCTACAGCTGGCCGTTTTCAAACTCGACGACGACTCTCCCCTCCTGGACATGAAGGTGGCCGAATTCACCGCCGCCGTGGCCAAGGACAACCCCGGGGCCGATTTCCGCATCGTAGCCATCTCCCGGAACGGAGAAACGCTAATTCCGCGTTTCGACACTCCTTTCCGCTACATGGACTACCTCTATATCATTTCCCTCCGCGAGACCATGCCGATTCTCATGAAATTCCTGGGAAAAGACAAGATTGACGTCCGCAGGGTAATGATTCTGGGCGGTTCTGAAATTGGCGAAATGGTGGCTGCCAAGCTCGCCGAGATGAAACTCGACGACATCAAAATCATCGATATCGACAAAGAGCGCTGCCGGGTGCTTTCCGAAGTCCTTCCGGACCTTGTGAGCGTGGCATGCGGCGACGTTCGCAACTCCGACTTCCTTCAGGAAGAGGACATCCGGAACTACCAGGCAGTGGTGGCCTCCACCGGCAACGACGAGGTAAATATCCTTTCCTGCGTGATTGCACGCAAGCTGGGCGTTCCGCGCGTGATTGCCCAGGTGGAGAACCTGGAATACCTGCGTCTGGCCGAAGAGATGGGTGTGGATTCCATAGTGAACAAGAAACTCATCACCGCCAGCCGCATCTTCAAATTCACCCTCTCCGACAAGGTGCGCTTCGTGCGCTATATGTCGGGCACCAATGCCGAGGTGCTGGAATACACCGCCGCCCCCGGCTCGAAGATTACCAAGGCCCCTCTCAAGGATCTGGACTTCCCGGCGAACGCCATCATCGGCGGCGTTATCCGCGGCAGCGAGAGTTTCATCGCAGTGGGTACCACCCAGATTGAGGCCTACGACCGCGTGGCGGTATTCGCCCTTCCGGAGTCGGTGAAAGATGTAGACAAAATGTTCAGATAGTATATGAGTAAAATCCAACAGGAACAGATCGAGGCCCTGGTCCAGAGAAGGGCGAAAGCCCGTCTTGGCGGCGGCGAGAAGCGTATTCAGGCCCAGCACGACAAGGGCAAGCTCACCGCAAGGGAAAGGCTTGAACTCCTCCTCGACAAGGGCAGCTTCGAGGAATACGATATGTTCATGCATCACCGCTGCATCAACTTCGGCATGGATGCATCCCATCCCGATGGCGACGGCGTGGTTACCGGCTGCGGCACCATCGACGGGCGTCTCGTATACGTTTTCGCACAGGATTTCACCGTCAACGGCGGCTCCCTGTCGAAAACCATGTCGGAGAAGATCTGCAAGGTCATGGATATGGCAGTGCGCAACGGAGCGCCCTGCATCGGCCTGAACGACTCCGGCGGAGCACGAATCCAGGAGGGCATAGACGCTCTCGCGGGCTTTGCCGAGATTTTCGAGCGCAATATCCTGGGCTCCGGAGTGGTTCCCCAGATCAGCGGCATCTTCGGTCCCTGCGCAGGCGGTGCGGTGTATTCCCCCGCCCTAACCGACTTCACCCTGATGGTCAAGAATACCTCCTACATGTTCCTCACCGGTCCCGGCGTGGTGAAAAGCGTCACCGGAGAGGAAGTGTCCAGCGAGGACCTCGGCGGCGCGTCGGTCCATGCCACCAAGAGCGGCGTGGCGCATTTTGCTGCCGAGAACGAGGAGGACGGCATCCGTCTCATAAAGGAACTGCTCTCCTACATTCCCCAGAACAATCGCGAAACCGCCCCGGAAAGGCCAACCAGCGACCCTGTGGGCCGTGTCGACGACGCCCTCAACGAGATTGTCCCCGACAATCCCAACAAGCCCTACGACATGTACGAGGTTATCCGTTCCATAGCCGACGACAATATCTTCTTCGAGGTTCACAAAGACTTTGCGAAGAACATCATCGTCGGATTCGGCCACATGGGTGGAAAGAGCGTGGGCTTTGTCGCCAACCAGCCGAAGGTGCTCGCCGGCGTGCTGGACATCAACGCTTCGCGCAAGGCCGCGCGTTTCGTGCGCTTCTGCGACGCCTTCAACATTCCCCTCGTTACCCTTGTCGACGTTCCCGGCTTCCTGCCCGGAACCCAGCAGGAGTACGGCGCAATCATCACCAACGGCGCAAAACTGCTCTACGCATACGGCGAAGCCACGGTTCCGAAGGTTACGGTCAGCCTCCGCAAGAGCTATGGCGGCGCACATATCGTCATGAGCTGCAAACAGCTTCGCGGCGACATCAACTACGCCTGGCCGTCGGCCCAGATTGCGGTGATGGGTGCCGACGGTGCCGTGAACGTGCTCTACGCCAAAGACCTGAAGGCCGACCCGGAACACTCCGCAGAGATTTTCGAGGCGAAGAAGAAGGAATACGAGGATCTCTTCTCGAACCCCTACCAGGCGGCCCAGAAGGGCTATGTAGACGACGTAATCGAGCCCCGCAACACCCGTTTCCGCGTTATCCGCGCTCTCGAGCAGCTCGCCTCCAAGCAGCTGGACATTCCCGCCAAGAAACACGACAACCTGCCCCTGTAGGATATGAAGAGACTGTCTGCAATCCTTCTGGCGCTTCTGCTCTGCTGCACGCTTTCCCTGGCCCAGAACATCTCGGACCTCGTTATTTCCGAGGTTGTGGCCGAGAATGTCAACGGCCCGGTGGACATAAGCGGAGAGCACGCTCCATGGCTGGAAATCACCAACACCTCCCAGGGTACGGTGAACATGTCGGGCTGTTTCCTCACCGACGACCTCGCCGAACCCCGCAAGTTCATGTTCACGAAGGGTGACCTGGGCAACCGTCTGGGTGCACGCCAGGTAAAAGTCGTTTTTCCCGGCTTCCGTCAGCGGATTCTGATGATTTTGCACCGGTATCGTCCAGATAGCCGTTTTCGTAG
>CAJOCS010000043.1 GCA_905233655.1 uncultured Bacteroidales bacterium
ACACTTGCCGGCAACGTGGACGGCAATGCCAACTACGCCAGGGGCAAGATGATTTGGAACAACCGTCTCCAGCTGGACTACGGCTTCCTCTATTCCGAAGACAAGCCCATAATCCAGAAAAACAAGGACCGCATCTACTTCGAGTCCAAGTGGGGCTATGAGACTCCCATCCAGCATCTGAGCTACTCCGCGAACTTCGACTTCAAGACCCAGTTCGACAACAACTACTCCTACGGCACCCCGAACGTGGCCGCCGGAGAGCCCACCAGGGCCGACTGGATCGCTGCCCGCGAGCTCAAGAGCGGACTCTTCTCCCCGGCCTACGTGAATCTGGGTCTCGGTCTCCTGTGGACCCCGACGGCCTGGTTCTCCCTGAACGTAGCGCCCCTCACCGGCGGATTCGTTATCGTGAACAACGACCTCCTGCGCGAGACCTACGGCATGGAAGCCATCTACGCCGCCGACGGCACCACCGTCACCGGCTACAAGGGTTCCCGCTTCGAACTCGGCGCCCAGGTGAAGGCCGACGCCCAGTGGGTAATCAACGACAAGTTCTCCTACACCACCCAGCTCGTGCTCTTCTCCAACTATCTGCACAACCCGCAGAACCTGCGCGTGAACTGGGACAACAAGGTGTTCTGGAAGCTCGCAAAATACTTCGCCCTCACCCTCAGCACCAACCTCATCTACGACGACACCATCCGTCAGAAGGAGGTCACTGCGGCCGACGGCACCACCTACAAGGTACAGGCCGTCCAGTTCAAGGAATTCCTCGAATTCGGCTTCACCTACACAATCGCAAGGTAGAGTATGATTCTGATTGCGGTAAGCGGAGGAATCGACTCCATGTGCCTGGCAGAAAAGGCCCGTCTCGGTGGCGGGCCTTTTGCGATAGCCCACTGCAACTTCGGCCTGCGCGGGGCCGAGAGCGACGGCGACGAGGCCTTCGTTCGGGAATGGGCATCGGCCAACGGGATTACATGCCATGTAAAACGCTTTGAAACGGAGGATTACGCCCGGGAACACGGAATCAGCATCGAGATGGCGGCCCGGGAACTGAGGTATCGCTGGTTCGGCGAGCTCTGCCGGGAAAACGGCTATGAAGCCCTCGCTGTAGCCCACAACGCCAACGACAATGCCGAAACACTGATGCTCAACCTGCTTCGCGGCACGGGCCTTCGCGGCATAACCGGAATGCGCCCCTACGGCACCATTCCCGTCCCGGAATATGCCGACATCCCCCTCATCCGGCCCCTTCTCAGCAACACCCGCGAGGAGCTCGAGGCTTTCGCCAGCGAGGCCGGCCTTAGTTGGAGGGAAGACAGCACCAATGCCGAGAACGGCTTCAAGCGCAATAAAATCCGCAACCAGGTGTTTCCGCTCTTCGCCGAAATCAACCCCTCTTTCGTCCAGACCCTGAACCGGGACATGCTGCGCATCTCCCAGGAAATGGCGGAGCTGCTCCGTCCCTCTGAGGAAGAGCATCACTGCTGCCATGGAGGCGGGCATGAAGGCGGATGCGGCGGCCATGGAGAAGGCGGATGCTGCCACCACCACGACGAAGGCCCCGCCCAAAAGGTGTACACCATGTCGGAAGAGCCCTGGGATGGCAGTGAGCCTGTAAAACAGCCCGAGGGAGAGCTCATCCTGGATGCCGACAGGGCCGGAGCCTTCGAGGAAAGCCGCTGGCAGAGCGGCGACTGGATAAAACCGCTCGGAGCCCCCGGAAAGAAGAAGCTCCAGGACTGGTTCACCGACCATCACATCCCCGCCGACGACAAAACCTTCATCCCGCTGCTCCGCAGTGCGGACGACCCGTCGCATATTCTCGCGATAGTCCCCTACTGCATCGACAATTCCGTGCGCGTCACGGCTTCCACCCGCAGGATCATACGCATCCGTCCGCAGATTGAGGAAAAATGACTATATTTGTAGACTTTTAGGAAAACAGAGATATATACAGATATGAACCGCAAAGTACTTCTTATGATTCTGGACGGCTGGGGTGAAGGCCGTCACGACTACTCAAACGCAATCTGGACTCAGGGAACCCCCAACATCGACGCCCTCAGGGAGAAATATCCCTTCGGCCATCTTCAGGCCTGCGGTGAATATGTGGGTCTTCCAGACGGCCAGATGGGCAACTCCGAGGTGGGTCACATGAACCTGGGTGCAGGACGCATCGTGTATCAGGACCTGGTGAAAATCAATATCGCCTGCCGTGAGCACAAGCTCCTGGAGAATCCCGAAATCAAAGCCGCCTACGAGTACGTGAAAACCAGCGGAAAGAAACTCCACCTGATGGGACTCACCTCCCACGGCGGTGTTCACAGCTCCCTGGACCATGTCTATGAGTTCCTCCGCGTAGCAAAGGAAGAAGGACTTGAAAAAGTATATGTGCACGCCTTCATGGACGGCCGCGACACGGACCCCCGCAGCGGTCTCGGATTCGTGAAGGAGCTTGAGGAGAAGATGGCTGAAACCACCGGAAAGGTGGCTTCGGTATGCGGCCGCTTCTACGCCATGGACCGCGACAAGCGCTGGAACCGCGTTAAAGAGGCCTACGACCTTCTGGTGGAAGGCAAGGGCGCGGCATTCGAGAGCGCCCAGGCCGGAATCCAGGCCAGCTACGACGCCGACGTCACCGACGAATTCATCAAGCCCATCGTGGTAACCGAGAACGGCAAACCCGTAGCCACCATCGAGGAAGGCGACGCTATAATCTTCTACAATTTCCGCAACGACCGCGCCCGTGAGCTCACCGCAGCCCTCACCCAGAAGGATATGCCGGAAGAAGGCATGCACACCATTCCGCTTTACTACTGCTGCCTCACTCCCTACGACGCTTCCTTCACCGGAGTGCATATCCTCTTCGACAAAGAGCTCGTACAGGACACTCTCGGCGAAACCGTCGCCAAGGCCGGAAAGCACCAGCTCCGTATTGCGGAAACCGAGAAATACGCCCATGTGACCTTCTTCTTCAACGGCGGCCGCGAAACCGTGTTCGAGAACGAAGACCGCATCCTGGTGAACTCCCCGAAGGTTCCCACCTACGACCTTCTGCCCCAGATGAGCGCCCCCGAAGTGGCGGAAAAGCTCATCGGCGAAATCCGCAGCGGCAAGCAGGATATGATTATCCTCAACTTCGCGAACGGCGACATGGTGGGCCACACCGGCGTTTACACCGCCGTTACCCAGACCGTTCAGTGCATCGACAAACTCGTGGGCCGCGTGGTTGAAGAAGCCATTGCCAAGGACTATGTGGTGCTTCTCACCGCCGACCACGGCAACGCCGACTTCGAAGTGAACGCCGACGGTTCCCCCAACACCGCCCACTCGCTGAACACCGTTCAGTTCGTCGTGATCAACGCCGGCGACGAGGTGAAAACCGTAAAGGACGGAGCCCTCTGCAATGTAGCCCCCACCATCCTCAAACTCATGGGCATTCCCCAGCCCGCAGCAATGACGGCAGAACCCCTGATCTGATTTTATGGAAATTACAGCCAAACAGCTTGCAAGCATCCTGAACGGTACCGTGGACGGCAATCCGGACGCAGTCGCAACCAAATTCGCAAAGATAGAGCACGGAAAGCCCGGCGCAATCAGTTTCTTCGCCAACCCGAAGTACGAGCAGTACGTCTATACCAGCAAGGCGTCCATCCTTCTGGTGAACAAGAGCTTCGAGCCCAAGGCCGAGGTGACCCCCACCATGGTGAGGGTGGACGACGCCTACTCGGCCGTCGCCGATTTGCTCAAATACGTTTCTGCCCAGAAGAAGAAGACCAGAAGGCATCGCAGCCTGCTGTCCCGCTGGTACCTCAGCACAAAGTTCGGGAAGAAGGTCTATGTGAGCGATTTCTGCCATATCGGCAGGCGCACCAGGATTGGGGACAACTCAATCCTTCATGAGCGCGTAACCATCGGCGAAGACTGCACCATAGGAAACAACTGCATATTTTACCCCGGAGTAGTAATCTACCCCGGGACCGTCATCGGCAACAACTGCATCCTTCACGCAGGCTGCATAATAGGCTCGGACGGTTTCGGAAACGCCCCCCAGCCGGACGGCAGCTGGGAGAAGATCGAGCATCTCGGGAACGTAGTCATCGGCAACGACGTGGAGATTGGCGCCAACACCACCGTAGACCGCGCCCAGATGGAATCCACCATCATCGGCAACGGCGTGCGCATCGACAATCTCTGCCAGATTGCCCACAACGTCGTTATCGGCGACCACACCGTGATGGCGGCAATGTGCGGCGTCGCAGGAAGCGCCCAGATTGGCAAGTACTGCATGTTCGGCGGGCAGGCCGGCGTCGCCGGTCACCTGAAAGTTCCGGACCATACAATGGTGGCCGCGCAGACAGGCATTACCGGCAACCTGCGCAAGGAAGGGATGAAGGTGTCGGGAACTCCCGCAATTCCGCTTTCGACCTATCTCAGGGCCTACGCTCTCTTCAAACGCTCGGGAGAGGAGTAACAGCCCTTATTTGGGAATACAATTTATTATGCTTAACTTTGTCTGATTAAACTTATAGTTGGACAAAGACAGTCAGTTGCATGCGCAGCAATCAGCATACACTTAAAAAGGCGTATTACTTCGAAGGAAAAGGCCTCCACACCGGAACCTATTCCCATATGAAGCTTATGCCCGCTCCAGCAGACCACGGCATCAAGTTCCGCAGGACGGACCTCCGTTCCAAGCCGGTAATCAACGCCCTGGGAGAGAACGTCACCAATACCGCCCGCAGCACCACCATATCGTTCCGCGACACGGTTGCGGTAACCATTGAGCACGTGATGTCGGCCCTTACCGGTCTCGGCGTGGACAACGCCATGATAGAGCTGGACAACATCGAGGTACCCATCCTGGACGGAAGCGCCCGCCCCTATGTGGAAGCCATCACTAAAGACGGCCTTCAGAATCAGGGCGTGCCCCGCAAATACCTGGACGTGCCCCAGACCCTTGAAATCCGCGACGAAGCCTCCGGCTCCTGGATTAAAATCGAACCCGCAGACGCTCCCTCGGCCGATATCACCGTGGACTTCCAGTCCAAGATACTTGGCATCCAGACAGCCCACTGGGACGAGCACACAGACTACGCCACGGAAATCGGCGTGTGCCGCACCTTCGTTTTCTTCCATGAAATCGAATACCTCTTCCGCAACAACCTAATCAAGGGCGGAGACGTGGACAACGCAATCGTGATCGTGGAGAATCCCGTCAACGAGGAGCAGCTCGAGAGCCTCTCCCGCCTGTTCAGCCTCCCCAACCTGGAAATCACCGCCGAAGGCTACCTGAACAACCTCCAGCTCCATTTCCCGGATGAATGCGGCCGCCACAAACTGCTGGACCTGCTGGGAGACCTCCGTCTCACAGGCGGTTACCTGAACGCCCACATCACTGCCTACAAGCCCGGACATTCCATCAACACAAAAGCGGCAAAAGCCCTAAGGGCGCTGCTCAGATAGCATTTCTCTATGAACAAGATTCATCCTCTTGCAAGCGTTCATCCAAACGCAAAGCTCGGTGACAACGTTGAAGTCGGTCCCTACGCTTTCATTGACGACAATGTAACCATCGGCGACGGCTGCGTCATCATGCCTCACGCCGTGGTGTTCAACCACGTGAAGATGGGAAAGAACTGCACGGTCTATCCCGGCGCAGTTGTGGGTGCAATCCCTCAGGACCTCAAGTTCGAGGGCGAAGAATCCTGGGTTGAAATAGGCGACCGCGTGAACATCCGCGAGTGCGCCACCATCAACCGCGGCACCAAAGCCAGCGGCAAGGCCGTAACAAAGATTGGCAGCGACACCCTCGTAATGTCCTACGTGCACGTCGCCCACGACTGCTGCATCGGCAATCACTGCATCCTGGTGAGCTACACCGGCCTTGCAGGCGAGACCGACGTTGACGACTGGGCCACCATCGGCGGCAAGTCCGGCTCCCACCAGTTCTCGCACATCGGCGCCCATGCCTTCGTAGGTGCGGTTTCCCGCATCTCCAAGGATGTTCCGCCCTATGTGCTTGCCGGCCGCGAGCCTCTCTCTTTCGAGGGCGTTAACCGCGTGGGCCTGTCCCGCAGGGGCTTCAGCGAGGAGAAAATCAACGAGATCAAAGACATCTACGAGACCATCTACTTCAAGGGAATGAACGTAAGCCAGGCCCTTGAGTACATCGAGGCCAACTTCCCCGCCACCGAAGAGCGCGACACCATCCTCCGCTTCATCAAGGGTTCAGACAGAGGCATCATCTCCAAGCCCCGCGAGCGCAGGTGATTCTTTCCACCGCATACTTCCCCCCGGTGAGCTGGTTCGCCCTGCTCCTAAGAGATTCAACCCTGTCCCCGGACAGGGTTTTCTGCCCTCCCGTGCTACTGGAAGCCCATGAGAGTTATGTCAAACAGACCTGGCGGAACCGCTGCCTCGTGCTCGGCCCAAACGGAGTGGAAATGCTCCAGGTGCCCGTAGCGCACTCCGCCTCGATGGCAATCCGCGAAGTCCGGGTAGACTATTCCACCCCCTGGGTGATGCGCACCATACGCGCCCTCGACACCAACTACGAAAGCTCACCCTACTATTATTATTATAAGGACGGATTTGCCGACATCCTCGGGAGCCGGATTCCCCTTCTGTGGGATCTAAATCTCGCCCTCGCCGAGCACTGCCTCACTCTGCTGGGCCTTCCCTGCCCCCTCGTCCCCACCGACGGATTCACCGCTCCCGGCACCCTTGCCAACGACCATCGCTACACCCTCTCCCCCAAACTCCCCGACACGGTTCTTGCCGACATGGGCCTCCAGCGCCCCTGGTATCAGGTATTCTCCAACAAGTTCGGTTTCACCCCGGGCCTCAGCATCCTCGACCTCCTCTTCAACGAAGGCCCCTCCGCCGTCTCCTTCCTGATGGGAAAGATCGACCCTGAAAAATAATCGTCGTTTACATACATATTGGATTATCACCAGAGATTTCATATCTTTCGGAAGATAATTCTGTTATATATGAAACGTGGTTTCCTGTTACTTGCCATATTCTTATCCATTCATCTCTACGCACAGAATCCTGGTGTAACCTCCCTCATTGAGCAGTATGCACCCACTCCGAAGGCCCTTGAGCAAACCCGCCACGGGGATGTCTCGGTAGACGGTGGCAGC
>CAJOCS010000044.1 GCA_905233655.1 uncultured Bacteroidales bacterium
CCGAAGATCTTCTTCCGCTACTACTACGTCAACTCCAGCACCGGCGAGAAGTCCGGCACCATGCTGGCCGAGACCAAGTGGGTCGCGGGCGAGTAGTCCACCGGGTGAAATAATCCTAATCTGGCCTTCGGGCCGGAGACGCAATTCGAGTCCTGCCTTCCTTTCGGGGGGCAGGATTTTTTTGCGTATTTCCGGACGTATGCCGTGGATAGTTTCCGGTTCGACCCCGGGAGTGACCTCTTCATAGTAGACCAGAGTAGAAGAGGGGGGAATACAAAAAAATACGCAGAAGCTTATGTAATTTTCTGCGTAAGTTTCTGCGTAAGTGCCTTAAGTCACTGATTATCAGTGGGTTTTGTGGAGCATAGGAGAATCGAACTCCTGACCTTTTGAATGCCATTCAAACGCTCTACCAACTGAGCTAATACCCCGATTGTGGACTGCAAAGGTAGTAACTTTTTCTGAACTGCCAAAACTTTTTCATAGTTTTTTACTATCTTAGCATCATGGAAAACAGGTCATCATTCTTCGCCGGTATACTCATAGGATTGGGTTCATACGGTTTTCTTGCCCTGGGAGGCATTCCGGGGGCAATTATCTTTGCATTCGGCTTGGTTGGAGTAGTGCTCTCCAAGACCAATCTGTACACCGGAAAAGCCGGCGTAATGGAGCTTAAAGACACCCCTGCGCTGGTTAAGATATGGCTGTTCAACATACTGGCGTGCATCCTCGTCGGCCTTATGGTAAAGGTAATCGGAGGAGAAGCCGCCGACAGGGCTAAAACCGTGGTGGACGGAAGGCTTGCGGCGGGGCCCTGGCGCAGCTTCCTCAAGGCCGTGGGCTGCGGACTCATCATCGATATAGCAGTGTGGCTTTACCGGAGCACCAAATCCATCGTGCCCGTTCTCTTCGGCGTGCCTCTTTTCATCCTCTGCGGCTTCTATCACTCGATTGCCGACGTCGTGTACCTCACCGCAGCATGGAAGGCCGAGCCCGCCATACTCTGGTACTACCCCGCAATAGTTCTCGGAAACTATGCGGGCTGCAATATCCGGAGGCTTGTTCTTAAGGATTATTCTCCCCAGTAGTCGATTGTTCTGCGCTCCATGTCCGTGGAGAAGGTTCCGGGCTGGAGAATAGGTTCGCAGGTATAGTTCCTGCGGACCCAGTTGCCATGCTTGTCGTAGGCGTAGTCGGTCCAGGTGAAGTGATGGATATAATTGTTGTCTGAGAAACTCGCTTCACGCTCCACCAAGTCCCAGTTGTCGTCGTAGGTGTACTCTTCCCAGTAGGGTGAAAGCATGCCCTCAGGGCCGCCGATATACGATTTCTTGCACACCCAGTTGGAGTTCTCATACCAGGTGGAAATGTAGCCGCCCACCTTGTGAATCTTGGCCGGCATTCCGTTCATGTGCCAGCTTGCCGACTCAATGTAGTTCTCGCAGGAATAGGGATAACCGTTTGAGTAAACAATCAGATAATCATTTTTCTGAGTGCTCACGGTTTCCTCTGAATCCCAGTCGTTCCAGTAGACCTCACGGTCGTGAATGGTGAGGTTCCCGTCGTCGTCGAAAGTATAGGTACGGTCCTCAACCCTGTGGGAATCGCCTTCGTCGATCTCGGCATGATAGGAAGAAAGGTCCAGCCACAGAACGTCCAGGGAGATGTCTATGTCGGTGTCACGGTAGCTCTCCCCAGCCCAGTCGTACCAGGAAAATGCCACTCTCTTTCCGGGATTGTTATAGACGAAGTTGTACACCTTGGAAGGACGCTCCTCTTCGCCGTAATAGAAGTTCATCACGCTCCGGCGCCCCTTGGAGTCGTAGGCGAAGGTCACGGTCTTGTTGTAGGAGTCGTCGTCGGAGTTTATGTAGCGCATGCGCACGAGCATGCCGGCTTCATTGTATTCGTTAACAGTATGGTAATTGTACCTGGGACCGCCGTTTACATAGCAGAGATCCATCCTGACACTCTTGACCGGGCCGCGGAATCCGGCGCGCTGGACGTCGGTCCTGTTGAGATAGTTCACGGTAAACCAGTCCTCAGCGGGCAGCGTGGAAGGGTCTACACCGTCCTTCGAAGGGTCGTCATTGATATCCGGCACAGGGTCGTCGTCGGTGGTATTTCCGTTAATCTTCACACAACCGCATGCCAGCACCATGAACAGAACAGACGTGAGAATACGCAATGTCCTCATACTTAGCCGCTTCTTAGCCGTATTTCGCGCTAATTTAGCGAAAATAAAACAATAATGCAATTTTTTCACTACCTTTAGGCCGATGACAGCTACCGAAGAATACGTCCGCAGCAAGTATCAGGAATTCAACCGGCTTTATTTTGAAGGCCGGCTGCCGGCCGTTCCTATCAAGCTCAGCCGCTCACGAAGCGCCCTGGGACAGTTCCGCCACGACGCTACGCTATGCATCAGCACCCGCTTCGACCTCCCGGAAAACGAACTCGAAGACGTAATCATCCACGAAATGATCCACTGCCACATTGCAGTGTTCGGCCCGCGTGACCGCAGCGCCCACGGCCCTGTTTTCCGCCGTATGATGCAGGAAATCAATTCCCGCTACGGAAGGCACGTGAGCGTGAGCCACCGGCTCACGGCCGAGCAGAGGGAAAAACTGGTGGACTCCAGGCCCCGCCAGCACATAGTGGCTGTAGTAAGCATGAAGGATGGCCGATGCGGAATCAAGGTACTCCCCTGCACCGAAAAGGCCGTACGCCGTTACCGGAGAGGCATTCTTTTAAGCCGACAGGCCGCCGGCCTGGAATTTTTCCAGACCAGCGACCCGTATTTCAACCGCTACCCTTCGTCGTCGGCCCTGCGCGTCTATTTCATGGACGCGGACGAGATTAGGGAGCGCCTTGCCGATGCGGCCATCTACCGCCTCTAAACCACTTTCAGCGTGTACAGCATCCTGTAGTCGGGAGAAATGTCGAAGCTGTACTCGTCTCCGGGGCTCAGCGCGAACGCGGCCCCGAAGGAATCGCAGACCATGATACGTCCTCCGGGGAGAGGCGTAATGCGCACGTCCTTATCGTCATCGGCACCATTAGGGCCTATCTCGAAAGTATCCGGGTAGTGCCTGTATTTGGCCTTGCCGTCGAAAACGTCGAATTTCACCGCCTCGAGTTCCATGTGCGGGTAGGCCGAGAAATCCCTCTCCAGGGGCGTACGGAAGCTATCTTCCTCCCAAAGTCCGTCGTCCTCTATGCTCCATTCCTCCAATGTGTGGACCTCCGTGATGAACGGGCTCTCGTCGTAATGGATGGGACGGCCGCAGGAATCGAACTCGGCCGTTTCCATTACCTCTTCATAGGTTTTCCGGCGGGTTACCTCTTTCTTCGTCACCTTCAGACGGAGCATGTATCCCCTGCCCTGACGTTCCCAGCGAACCACCTCGCCCACATATATCAGCCCCTCGCCCACGCACATCAGGCCCACACCCGAGGGCACGCCGTCCTCGTCTAGCTGGCCGCGGTAATAACGGTCTCCGATAAAGGCATCGGCATATTTCTTATCGAAAAGCATAAGCAGCTGTTTTAGAATTCTTTGAAAGTGAGGGAGCAGGCGTCGGCCGGGTTTGCCGGAACACTTACCATAAGGTACGAAGCATTGGGAGTGGAGTCTTTGATGTCGTCCAAGGTAACATAGGTGACGCCGTTGAAAACGGATACGTCCCGGCAATGGTCATGACCGGTAAAGACCGCACTCACGCCGTTACGGGCAAAGAGGTCCAGCAGCAGCCAGGTTTCCTCAAGGGGGAAATTGTTCGAAGGAGTCTGACTGTTGTCGGTTTTCAGGATATTGGTATGGGTTGCGACGAAGCAGCGGTCGCAGCCGGGACGGATATCCCTGAACACGCCGCGAAGCCAGTCGGTCTGCTTTTCCCCCAGCGTTCCGCTTGCCGAGTCGAGCATAATGAAAAGGTCTTTCGACGCGGTGGAAGTAACTGTAAAATAATAGGTTGACGTATTGAAATACTGCCTCCAGGCTTCCCAGTTGTGGAAGAAAAGGTCGTGATTGCCAACAACCACAAAACCCGTGGTGCCGGCCATTTCGGAATATGCGACATCCATTCCCCCGGTCTTCCCCACCAGGTCTCCGAGCATCAGATAGAACTCGCCGTAGTCCCCGTTCATAAAGGCCGAGAAACGCTGCGGCTTTTCGCCCGGATTGGCATGCACGTCGGAACACACGGCGAAACGGTATCCGACTGGTGCGACGTTAATGTTCACCGGGGCGTTGGCTTCGTCCCATGCCAGGGACTCGGCCACGCGCGTATTCACATCTACCCCTAGGGGCAGGACCATGTTCACAAGGTCCAGGTCCGGAATGCCGGAACAGGCCGCAGCGGCAAAAAGAGCCGCACACAAAAGGAATCTTCTTACCATCTCCAACGTGCTCCTACAAGAATTTCACCCCCATAAAAACTGTTGGTGACGTTAAACACTCCGGCATTCTGCATCCTCAGCTCCAAGAAGTAATCGACCTTTCCCGTCTGACAAAGAAAACCCAGCTCCATAATTGGCGCAAAAGCCCTTTCGGCAAGGAAATCATTCACATTGAAAAGCGCCAGCGAAACATTGTAATTCCTCTCCCGGGGAAGCAGCCAGACCCTGCCGTAATAGGCAAGGTTAAGCGGCTCGAACACCCAGTGATGGGTATTGTCCTGCTTGCCGATGGTGGTGTAGAACTTGTTGAAAAGCCCGGCCTTCAGCTCAATCCGGCCTTTCCAGAAGCTGCTTCCCGCAAGGAACATGGTATTGAATTCCTGCACGTTCAGGGTGGGTCTCAAGTCCCAGATTCCGCGGCTTTCAAGAGTAAGGTCGAAACCGCCAAGCGGAAGCATGACCTTACCTCCCGCCTGGAAGGCATTGCCTAAGCCGAAACTGTTGAAACGGTAACCGGCGCCGGCCCTGAAATTCGGCGCAAAATCGTGATGAAGCAGCAGCTGGGTTTCTCCCATGCCGCGTGCGGCGCGGTTGTACCCGCCTCCGGCGCGGACGGACAGGGAGGCCTGCGCGAGGGCAAGAATCGGCACAAACGAGAGAAGAAGTATTACAAGAACCCTTTTCATGAGAGATGTTCGATAAGAATCCTTATGCCGATTCCAATCAGAATCAGGCCTCCGAAAAGCTCCGGTTTGATTTTCTTAGTAACCGTATCGCCGAATTTCACGCCGAGGAAGAAGCCCAGAAGGCTCATCGCAAACGACACGGCGCCTATGATGAGAAGCGGCCAGCCAAGCTGGGCTACTCTGTCGTAGCCCGTGCAGGCAAAACTGATTCCCACGGCCAGGGCGTCGATGCTGGTGGCGACGGCGAGAAGCAGCTGGGACTTCAGTGACTCGGGATTCACCGAGGCCGCGTCTTCCTCGCCGCGGAAGGCATCGGCAATCATTTTCCCGCCAATGAAGGCAAGCATCGCAAAGGCAATCCAGTGGTCAACGGCCTGGAGATAGCTGCTGAAACTGCTGGTGAGAAGCCAGCCGACAAAAGGCATCGCAGCCTGGAAAAAGCCGAAAAGGAGGGCGAGACGAAGCATGAGGCCAGCCCTCAGACGACGCACTATGACCCCGCACACCACCGACACTGTGAAGCAGTCCATGGCAAGCGCAAGGGCAAGGAGAAACAGTTCCAACAAGCTTTTCACAAATACAAAGATAAAAAACTTTCGCCGATATTTCGTATATTTGTTCCCATGAGATACGAGTATACCCTTCATCCGCAGGCCGATGCGCCGGGAAGCGCCTTCGCAGCCATCCGTACCAACAGATACAAGAGGGAGGAACTGGTCGCGCTTGCGGCCTGGGGCCCCCTCGCCGGAGAAATGACGGCATTCTTCGAGGAATGCTTCTACAAAGGCGACGAGCACATCGATATATGGAAGGAGTTCCGCCGGAAATACGAAAACGTCCGCGGGGCCGAGGCCACCGTATATACCCGCGACCCTTTCTTCACCTACTACGACAGCCTTGGCACTCCCCTCGGCTACGCCAATCCGGACGCCGCCATCAAGATTTCCGACGACGGCGCCGGCACTGTGACTCTCGGCCCGGAGGAAGGCGCTCCCCTGGTGACAATAGTGGACCTCGCCCTGTACTATATGAAGGAGGAGAATTTCCGAGAGATGAGCGTCCCGGGCGCATCACTCAAAGTGAGCGAGTACCGCTACGGCATCAACAGCCTCAACAAAATCTTCAACGAGCAGCGCTGGGAGCATCAGGTGGATGCCAGAACCGGTCCGGTGGAGCCCATGCACGGCCCGCTTCTGAAGATTGCAAGGATAAATGAAAAAGAGGCCCTGCTGCTATACAAGACCCCTTTTGACAGCCCTGAGTTTTTCCGCGCAGGCCGCGGGGAAAGTATTGAAATCCCCACTCACAAACTGGATGAAAACGAAGATGGGGAACCTTCCTGGCCGGGCTTCTATCACCGCTGCCAAGTCTGCTACCTAGCCTAAGCGTTTGAGCTGAACGGTGAAGTGACGCATCAGCGGAGCTTCCCATTCGATTTCCACACCGCGCGTAATGCTCTCGCGGCGGTCGTAGACATTCTTCATGGCCGCTGCAATCACGTCCATATGGTTGTCGGTATACACGCGGCGGGGTATGCACAGACGCACGAGATCCAGCCCGCCGAAACGGTTTTCACGGGTGACGGGGTCACGGTCGGCAAGCATATAGCCAATTTCGCAGGCGCGGATTCCGGCCTCGAGATAGAGCTCGCAGGTGAGCGTCTGGGCGGGGAATTCCTCCTTCGGAATGCGGTCCAGCACTTTGTCGGCATCCACGAAAATGGCATGTCCGCCGGCGGGACGCTGGTAAGGGATGCCATACTCATCCAGTTTTGAAGCCAGATATGCAACCTGATGGATGCGGGTATGGAGCATGTCGAACTCGGTGTTCTCGTCCAGGCCCTGGGCAAGCGCATTCATGTCGCGGCCGTTCATTCCGCCGTAGGTGACATAGCCCTCGAAGGGGATGCAGTAGAGTTTCGCGCCCTCATACCACTCCCTGTTTTTCAGGCCGATGAAGCCGCCCATATTTACTATGCCGTCCTTCTTGGCCGACATGGTCATGGCATCCGCGTCGGCATACATTTCGGCGGTTATCTCCTTGATGCTCTTATCCTTGTATGCA
>CAJOCS010000045.1:0-7091 GCA_905233655.1 uncultured Bacteroidales bacterium
ACTCCCGTCACCTACCGTGCGGGCGACCAGCCCAACAACGCGCTCAGCCTCGGCGTCCTGAATCCCGGCGAAATTGCCTCCACGGCCGGAACCTCCGGAGTGGTGTACGGAGTGAACGGCAGCATCGGCCACGATCCGCTGAGCCGCGTGAACAGCTTCGCCCACGTGAACCACAGCGCGGAAACTCCCCGCACGGGAATCCTGCTCTGCATCAACGGAACCGGCATACTGAATTCCTGGATGCGCCGCTATGTGGCGCCCGATTTGGATTATGTCGGGATGAACGCCCTCGCCGCAGACGCCCCAATCGGCGCAGGCGGAGTGTCCATTCTCCCCTTCGGGAACGGGGCCGAGAGAATGCTCGGAAACCGCGCGCCCGGTTGCAGCATCCACGGTCTGGAATTCAACCGCCACAGCACCGCCCACCTGCTGAGAGCCGCCCAGGAAGGCATAGTGTTCTCTTTCTGCAGAGGCATGGAAATCATGCAGGAAATGGGAATGAAAATTGAAAAAATCCACGCCGGAAAAGCCAATATGTTCCTCTCTCCCCTCTTCCGCGAAGCCCTCGCCGGAACGAGCGGTGCGGTGATCGAACTCTACGACACCGACGGCGCCGCAGGAGCGGCCAAAGGAGCCGGACTGGGCGCAGGCGTGTACAAGACTCCCGCAGAGGCATTCTCCACCCTGGAGCGCCTTGAGGTGGTGGCTCCCGCACACCGGGAAGAATACCTCGAAGCCTATGCACGCTGGAAACAAGCACTTGAACAAACAACCATATAACCCATGACTAAAGAATTCTTTCCGGAAATCGGAAAAATCCCCTTCGAGGGACCTGAGAGCAAGAATCCCCTTGCATTCCATTACTATGAGCCCGAGCGCCTGGTGCTGGGCAAACCCATGAAGGAATGGCTGCGTTTCGCCATGGCCTGGTGGCACACCCTGGGCCAGGCTTCCGGCGACCAGTTCGGCGGCCAGACCCGCCACTACGCCTGGGACGAAGGCGAATGCCCCTACTGCCGCGCACACGCCAAGGCCGACGCCGGCTTCGAAATCATGCAGAAGCTCGGAATCGAGTATTTCTGCTTCCACGACATCGACCTCATCGAGGATACCGACGACATCGAAGAGTATGAGGCCAGGATGAAGGACATTACCGACTATCTGAAGACTAAAATGTCCGAAACCGGAATCAAGAACCTCTGGGGCACGGCCAATGTTTTCGGCCACAAGCGCTACATGAACGGCGCCGCCACGAACCCGGACTTCAACGTGGTCGCCCGCGCCGCCGTCCAGATCAAGAACGCCCTCGACGCCACCATCAAGCTCGGCGGTGAGAACTACGTGTTCTGGGGCGGAAGGGAAGGCTACCAGAGCCTGCTGAACACCCAGATGCAGAGGGAGAAGGACCACCTTGCAAATATGCTCAAGGCCGCACGGGACTACGCCCGCGCAAAAGGCTTCAAGGGAACCTTCCTCATCGAGCCCAAGCCCATGGAGCCCACCAAGCACCAGTACGACGTGGATACGGAGACCGTTATCGGCTTCCTTCGCGCCAACGGTCTGGACAAGGACTTCAAGGTGAACATCGAAGTGAACCACGCCACCCTCGCCGGCCACACCTTCGAGCACGAACTCGCCGTGGCTGTGGACAACGGCATGCTTGGCTCCATCGACGCCAACCGCGGTGACGCCCAGAACGGCTGGGACACCGACCAGTTCCCCATCGACAACTTCGAGCTCACCCAGGCCATGCTGCAGATTATCCGCAACGGCGGCCTCGCTCCCGGCGGAAGCAACTTCGACGCAAAGCTGCGCCGCAATTCCACCGATCCCGAGGACATCTTCATCGCCCACATCAGCGCCATGGACGCAATGGCAAGGGCCCTCATGAACGCCGCTGCAATAGTGGAAGAATCCCCCATCCCCGCAATGGTCAAGGAGCGCTATGCTTCCTTCGACAGCGGAAAGGGCAAGGACTTCGAGGACGGCAAACTCAGCCTTGAGGATCTCTACTCTTACGCAAAGGCCTCCGGCGAACCCGCCCAGATTTCCGGCAAGCAGGAGAAATACGAGACCATACTCGCTCTTTACTGTAAGTAGCCCATGGCCGAGTTCAGACAGAAAGGCAGTCCCGCCTACCTCACCGGTATCGTGCTGGTGGCGGTAATAGGCGGGCTCCTCTTCGGATATGACACCGCCGTCATATCCGGCGCAGAAAAAGGTCTGCAGGCGTTTTTCCAGAGCGCCGCAGACTTCAGCTACACCGACGCCCTTCACGGCTTCACCACTTCCAGCGCCCTCATCGGCTGCATCATCGGCGCGCTGCTGAGCGGCATCCTCGCCTCGCGGCTCGGCCGAAAGAAGAGCCTCTTCACCGCCGGCATACTCTTCCTGCTGAGCGCCCTGGGCTCCTACTGCCCCGAATTCCTCTTCTTCCAGAAAGGCGTGGCCACAAAGGGCCTGCTGGTTGCCTTCAACCTGTACCGTATTCTCGGCGGCATAGGCGTT
Organism: uncultured Bacteroidales bacterium; assembly: GCA_905233655.1. GTDB lineage: Bacteria > Bacteroidota > Bacteroidia > Bacteroidales > UBA932 > Cryptobacteroides. The sequence continues at coordinate 2,509 of CAJOCS010000045.1, forward strand.
GGTCTCGCATCGGCCCTCTGCCCCATGTACATCGCCGAAGTGGCACCGGCCTCGAAAAGAGGCACTCTGGTGAGCTGGAACCAGTTCGCCATCATATTCGGCCAGCTGGTTGTGTACTTCGTGAACTTCCTCATCATACGCAGCCACGCTTCTGACCCGGCCATTGTGGAATGGACCAACGCGGTGGGCTGGAGAGTGATGTTCGTTTCCGAAGCAGTACCCGCCACCCTCTTCGCCCTTCTTATTCTCCTGGTTCCCGAGACGCCCAGGTATCTCGCCCTCAACGGCCAGGACGAAAAAGCCCTCACCGTGCTCTCCAACATCAACGGAGAGGAAAAGGCCCGCGAGATTCTTGCCGACATCAAGGCCACCGCGGTGGAGAAGACAGAAAAGCTCTTTGCCTACGGCTTCATGGTGGTGTTCATCGGCTGCATGCTCAGCGTGTTCCAGCAGATTATCGGCATTAACGCAGTGCTTTACTTCGCACCCCGAATCTTCGAATCCATGGGAGTGTCGAACAATATGCTCTTCACCGTAATCATGGGCGTAATCAACATTTCGTTCACGCTGGTGGCCGTTTTCACCGTGGAGAAGCTGGGACGCAAGCCCCTTCTCATCACCGGTTCCCTGGGAATGGCGGTGGGCGCCCTCGGCGTGGCCCTTTCCAACGTGGTGAGCCTTCCCGCAGTGATTCCGGTAGTGAGCATAATGCTCTACAGCGCCTGCTTCATGTTCAGCTGGGGCCCCATCTGCTGGGTGTACATTTCGGAGATTTTCCCCAACACCATCCGCAGCCAGGCCACGGCCATCGCCGTAGCCTTCCAGTGGATTTTCAATTTCATTGTATCCAGCACTTTCGTGCCCATGTACAACATGCGCCTCGGTGCCATGGGAGACAGTTTCGGCCATTTCTTCGCCTACGCCCTGTACGGAATAATCTGCATAATCGCAGCTGTGTTCGTCTGGCGTCTGGTTCCGGAAACCAAGGGTAAAACCCTTGAGGACATGACCAAACTCTGGAAGAAAAAATAGGATTTTTTCTAATCGCTGTGTAAGGGATGATTAAAGCCCTATCTGGCTCCTCCTCCGAATCCTCCGCCGGAAAAGCCTCCACCGCCTCCGAATGAGGAGTGTCCGCCACCGCCGCTCACGCTGCCAGCCTTTGCAACGGCATTGTTGAACGAACGGGCGGTCATGTGGTTGGTCCAGTTGAGCGTGTACATCATGCTTGTGGGATCGAGTCCTGTAGACTGGGCAAGCTCCCCGAATTCGGCCGGATAGAGTTTCTTGAACTGGGCGGCCACTTTGTCGGCTATGCCGAAGAGCTGGGCATAGACCAGATAGTCTTTCCACAAGTTCACTTCAAATGCGGCACGCTCGCGGCTGAGGGTGAAATCCTTCAAGAAATTGCGGAATTCAATCACATGGCAGGCCTGGGCTGCGCCGGCAGCGTTGCACACGTCGTCCCTTAAGAAAAGGCCGTTGTTCTTGAACCACGAGCCTCCGCGACGCACCGCCCTGTCTGGCCAGGCCATAACCTTCTTGTAGTTTTTGGTAGAGTACTTCTCGAACTCTCCCTTTTCCAGAAGCAGATTGTCTCCGCTGGCAATGCGAGCCATCTGGAAGAGGTCTTCCTCAACGTCGTCGCTGGAAACCGAGGTGGCATGGAACGAAAGGTTCACCCTTTTCGAAGAACCCGGCTCCGGCTGAACCGTCACCTTCCCATCCATTATCCAGCGAAGGAAAAATGCCCCGATAAGGCTCTGGCCCGGAGGATTCAGAGAAAAACGGGAGCCTTTTGCGAGGGTATACGCGGCAGCGAACAGATTCCCGTTCAACGGGACATCCCTGTACCAGCCCTCGATTTTCTTCTTTCCAAAGATGCTCTTCTTCCACTTGTATCCGCAGGCCGACGCCACCAATATATATATAAGGGAGAAAATGGGAACGAAAACGAAGAAGACGGCAAATACCAGCATCCAGGGGCTGAACTCTTCCGACGTCTCGCCGTATGAACTGCCTTCGAGCGCCCGGTCGAGCATGTCCTGGAATTCTCCGCCACGCACCACCGAAGGGGCGAACATACCCTTTTCGAACTTCACCAGGGCGATGAGTGAGCTGCGCGATGAAAAGCTCTCCGAGCTCTCGGCCACGATTCGGCCTTTTTCCACGTTGATATCGCCATAATAGCCGAAGGCCCAAACGCGGGTATTGTCGTATGTCCATTCAGGGCAGTCGAACGCTGGAGTAATGGTGAGTTTCACATGCTCCGGAGCGGCTATCATACCTGGATTGACAAACTGGAAATTGAATGCGTCGGCATCGTCCAGGGCCTGAACCAGGCCGCTGAGGTGGTATCGCACAGTCCACACATGGTGGCCATAGTCACCTATTCCCCAGCACAGCTCGACGCCTTTGCGCTTGCGGATAATTCCACACATCCCCCTCTTGCGGGCGCGGGTCCAACTGGTGTTCCAGCCGTCGCCCACGCTCTCGAAGTCGTGGCCGTTCTCACTCACGCTCAGGTTCTCCACGCTCATTGGGCCGAGGTTTTCGATGGGGACATACCACTCGGTGCCCTCGTGGATGTCCACGTCCCACTCCACTGTGAGAGAGGCTCCTCCGTCTCGCTGAAGCTCGGCCTGAATGTCTATGTTACGGATTTCCTGCGCCCCCGCCAGAGTGAAACAGGCAAGAAGCGCAAGAAGGCAAAAAAGTCTTTTCATTATTATATCTCCGGATAGTCCTGCTTTGAAACGTCGTCGGCAAGGTACTCCCTCTGAGGGAAGCCCAGCATGCCGGCCACAAGAGACGCGGGGAACATCCTTACCTCACGGTTGTAGGAAGTGACGCTGTCGTTGAAAGTCATGCGCGAAAGGCGTACGTTCTCCTCATATTTCTCTATGCTCTGCATAGTCTGGCGGTAGTTCTCGTTGGCCTTGAGCTCGGGATACTGTTCCGCCACGGCGATAAGCCTGCCAAGCACGCTGCCGAGTGCGGCCTCGTTGGCGTTGATTTCGGCCACGGTAGGATTCGGGGAAGAGACTATCTTTCGCTCGGCAATCACCTTCTGGAGGGTATCGGCCTCGTAGGAGGCATACTCGCGGGTGAGCTTCACCAAGGCCTTGATGGCGTCGAAACGGCTTATCTGCTGGACGTTGATTTGCTTGAGGGCGTTCTTGCAGAGTTCATCGCTCTTTACGAGCTTGTTCTGTATGCCCACAACCCAGATCACGAGGAGGGCTACTACGACAATTACAATAATGAGGGTAACTGACATGGCTTTAAGTATTATTTATCCTTACAAATTTGGCAAATAATGAATATATTTGCAAAGGAAAACACAAAAAAATGAAAAGCAATACCGAACTCAAGAACACCGCCCTTGCCGCGCTGAAGGGAAACTGGGCGCAGGCGGTGGGAGCTTATGTCCTCTTCGCCCTCATTATTATCTTCGCCTCGTCATACAGCGTCTATACCAGCGTTGCAATGCAGAGCGAACTCCAGACGCGTCTCGCGGGCGCTTCCGGAGATTTCTTCCAGACCCTCGCGATAATGCAGGATCCCGCCATCCAGGCCCTCCAGCGGCAGAGCAACGCCGGCAGTGCGCTGTCGTTCCTGGTGAGCATCTTCCTGCTCTATCCCATTGGAGTGGGCTTTGCGAATGCCTGCAAGATGCTCCTCGGCGGCAACCCGGACGTAATCCACAATACCTTCAGCATCACTTTCGAGAAGTATCTGCACAAGGTGTGGACCATGTTCCTCATGGGCCTTTTCATTGTGCTGTGGAGCCTTATGCTGATTATCCCGGGCATAATTAAGTCCTTCTCCTATGCCATGGTGCCCTTCATCGTAGAAGACAATCCGGAGCTTTCGGCCGACGAAGCCATCGACCGCAGCCGGGCCATGATGCGCGGCCACAAGTTCGACCTCTTCTGGCTCTATCTCAGTTTCCTGGGATGGGCCATCCTCGCAGTGATTCCCGCAGGACTCGGCTTTATATGGCTGGTGCCCTACATGGAAACCACCACCGCAGCCTTCTACCAGGAGGTAAAGGCCGATTATGAACTCAACGGGGGTTTAATCTAAGAGACCATCGGGCACCGTGAGCTGCAGAATGCGGTTTTCACGGTCGGCGCCCAGGACAAGATCCTCATGGAAGGGCAGGAGAACCTCCTGTCCTTCTTTCGTCTGAACAGCGAGGCAGAGATTGCCGGGAATGTCCTCGTATCCGCTCACCTGGCCTACGGTGCGCCCATTCTGGTCCACCACCGTCCAGCCTTCCACCGAAGACTCCTCGTCTTCGTACAGGCCGTCCTCGGCGTAGACGGAGGCGCCGGCAAGTTCGTCAGCGTCGCGAAGGCTCCTCACTCCGGTGAGCCTCACCAGGGCGCGGGAATTGCCTCTTTGGACGAATGATTCAAAATAAAAGGGAACCGGCAGTCCATCCACATAGATGAATACCGGTTCCTCGGTGTCGATTTCCTCGGGAGAAAGGCCTGTGAAACTCATCACGAGTTCGCCTTCCGACCCGTTGGATTTCAGAACCCTTGCGATTTCCTGCATTATTCAGCGGGAACCTC